>JBFGLX010000510.1:0-1502 GCA_041575955.1 Thermoanaerobaculia bacterium | reverse complement strand
CTCGAGCAGCGCCCGCTCCAGAGCGCCGGCCTCGTGCAGCTTCTTGGCGCGCTCGAAGTGGTCTTGCGAGGCGCGGATCTTGGCGCGCAGCAGGCCGGTGCGGAAGGCCATGTTGTTCGGCTGCCGATCGAGCAGCTCGAGAAAGAGGACCACCACGCGGTCCCAATCGCCCTCGAGCTCGGCCTGCTGCGCCTCGCGGAACATGCGGTGCGAGGTACAGCCGGCCGTCGCCCCGAGGAGGACGACCATGATCAATCCTGCGGTCAGCTTGCGCATCAATGCTCCGTCACCCTCCGGCCGCCAGGCGGCGCACCGGCTCATTGGGAAAATCCACCCATCCGACATCGGCCGATTCGTAGCCGATCTTGCGGACCACGAACGCCTCCTTGAACACATCGCCTTCAACCACGTTGAAGATCTCCGCGCTGTCGGAGAAGACGGCCACCCGCTTCTCCTCGGGTCCGAAACTACCAAGAAACACGAAAGTCGGCTCGGGCGGGCGCGGCTGGGCCGGCTGGGCCGGCCTCTGGACGGCCGGTTGGGGAGCCACCACCGGCTGCGGCCGCGGCGGTGGCGGCGGTGGTTTGGGCTGCGGCTTCACGTAGAAACGGAACGGATCGCGGCCGGGCTGGAACTCCCCCGGCTTCTGCTCCAGGTCGCCCAGGCGCAGCTCGACGATCTCGACTCCCGGCGCGCTCGGCGCGCCTCCGCGGGCGAGCGGCAGCGTGATCCCGCCTCGCTGGCCGCCGCTCGAACGGCCTCCGGAGCTCACCTTCATGACGCTCCGGACGGTGACCGCCAGTAGCACCACCACCAGCGCGGCGAGCACCTGCTTCTGGCGCTGCGGCGTCATGTCGAGTCGCCCTTCGTGGTCGAAACCACCGCCGCCTCGCTCGCGAACAGGGTGCTCACGCCCAGCGCGATGCGCAGATTCGCGCCGCTTTCGTCGCTCCCCCGCAGTCCGACCCGTTCGAGCACCAGAAACGAATCGCTGAGCTCGAGCAGATTGACGAAACGGCGGAACTCCAGGTAGCTGCCCTCGACGCTGAAGTCGATCGATCGCCGCAGCAGGCCGTAGCCGTCGATCTCCTCCTTGCCGTAGTTCACGTTGGTCGGCTCCAGACCCGAGCGTGTGGCGAGATCGCGCACCTCGGCCAGGATCCTGGTCAGCCTGACATTCTCGCTCGCCAGGCGCTCGCCGTAGAACCGGTCGATCGCTTCGCGGCTGGCGCGCGCCCGGGTGGCGCGCTCTTCGAGCTCCTTGCGCTCGACCGCCAGATCGACCAGCTCCTTCTGGCTGCGCTCGATCCACGACGCCCGCAGCTGGGCCTGGCCGGCGAGCACCAGGCGGTAGCCGAACAGCAGCAGCAGGTTGGCCGACAGGAACACCGCCGCCGGCACCCACCAGCGCAGGTGCGCGCGCCAGGCGCCGCCGCCGACCGTCATTCGGACCGCCCTTCCCGGCCCGCGGGCTCCGCCGGCCGCCCGCTCTCGCCGGCGGG
>JBFGLX010000509.1:0-1516 GCA_041575955.1 Thermoanaerobaculia bacterium | reverse complement strand
ACCGACGCCGTCGACCAGCACCGCCTCGAAGTCGGCGTGCTTGCGGTTGCTCTCGACCCGCGTCGGGTGGGGCGCGGCGGCGTTGATCGCCCGAATCGGCACTTGCGCTCCGGCCAGCCACGCCGGCATGTCGATCGTCGAATAGTCCCTCATCAGGGCGGAGCCGACCGCGCTCCGCTCGGGCGCGCAGCTCGCTCGCCGCACCCTGGCCGCGATCTCCTCGACGCCCTCTTCGACGAACATCTCCTCGACGAAGCTGCCGCAGCTACCCGTGAAGTCGGCTTCGAACGCCTCGACGAAGCCCCGGACCGCCTCCGACGAGAAGTCGAACTCGGCGTCGTGCAGGGTGTCGACCGCGACGATGCCCCGCACCCGCCCCGGGGCCAGCGCGGCCGCCTTGAGCGACACCGGGCCGCCCATCGAGTGCCCGACGAGAACCACGTCGGACAGGTCGAGGTCGCGCAGCAGGCCGGCCACGTCTTCGCCGTAGCCGCCGACGCTCCACTCGGCCCGCCCGGAGCCGGCCTCGCCATGCCCGGGAAGGTCGAGGCTCACCGTCCGGTAGCGCTCCGCCAGCGGGCCGATCTGCTCCGACCAGAAGGTCCGGTCGCACATCCAGCAGTGCACTAGGACCACCGTGACGTCGCCCGCGCCGGCCACGGCGTAGGGAAGCTCGACGCCGTCGGCGGTCGTCCAGACGTGCTCGCCGGAGGCCGTCCCGGGCACCGAGGCGACCTCGGTGCCGCCCTCGGGCGCCGCCCTCGGCGCTTCCGAAGGAGAGGGGCCACCGCAAGCGGCGGTGAGAGCGACGACGGTCAGGGCGATCCTGCTGTCCATGTGCACCTCCGGGGCCGGGTTCAGGGCGAGAATACCCGCCGCCCTCGTGCCGGACAAGAAGCGCGGCCCGCGGGCTTTGGCCTTCGCGCCCCACAGCCACCAGGTGCGCGGGAGCTCGCGCAAGACACCGTAGAGCGGCACGAAGAAGCGCCAGGAGAAGGCGCGCCAGTCTCCTACCTTTCCAAGTGGGGACAGAGCCACACCCGCCTGCTAGCGTCGCGACCGAGCGGAGCCAGACGGGGCGGCAGAGACGCCGTAAGACGCGCGGCGCCTGATGTCGGTTGGGCGCGCGGCTCGCGAATCGCGGATCCATGGCAATCGGTTTCGACCCGAGCGAGAAGGGAGACTAGATGTCGGCAGATAAGCACACCGAAGTGACCAGACGCTCGTGGCTCAGCCGCCTGGGCGGCGCCTTCAAGGGCATCCTGTTCGGCTTCGCCCTGCTTGGCCTGGGAGTCTGGCTGCTCTTCTGGAACGAGGGGCGGACGCTGCGTCGGGCTCGTGCCCTGACCGAGGGTGCGGGCATCGCCGTCCCGGCGGCGTCCGACCGCGTCGACCCGGGCAGCGAAGGCAAGCTGGTCCATCTCTCCGGGCAGACCCAGACCCCCGAGATCTTGCGGGACGACACGTTTGGAATCGCCACCGGCGCCATTCATCTCCGTCGCTCCGTCGAGATGTT
>JBFGLX010000508.1:0-1523 GCA_041575955.1 Thermoanaerobaculia bacterium | reverse complement strand
TGCCCGCCGATGACCTGCTCGTCGTTGTAGGGCGAGACGTAGGCGAGGCCTTCGTCGAGAGCGAACTGGCGCGCCAGGCGCTCGCTCACGACGCCATCGTTGCCCTCCGCCTCGACCGTCGACCCGTAGCTCTCGATCGCCGCCAGCTTGCTGGGCGACGAGCCCTCGGGCACGAACACCCGGCACGGGATGCCGGCCTCCCGGCAGGCGAACGCCACCCCGGCGCCGTGGTTGCCGGTCGAGGCCGCGACCACGCCGGCCCGGCGCTCGGGCTCGGGCAGCGCGAGGACCTTGTTCATCGCGCCGCGAAGCTTGAACGAGCCGGTGTGCTGGACGTTCTCGAGCTTGAGATGAACGTGCCCGCCGGTCAGCCGGTCGAGCTCGGGCGAGCGGTCGACCGGGGTCTCGCGCACCCGGCCGCGCAGCCGCTCGGCGGCGGCCAGGACCTCGGGCGGGATCTGGCCCACGCGCATCCGGATCATGTTACAGCCGCGGGGGTCGTGGGTCCGGGTGCCGGACGTATTAATCTAGGCGCGATCTCAGGAGGCCGCCATGTCGATCCGACCGATCAAGCGCATCATCAAGGCCAAGCCGACTCTCGAGGGCGCCGGCGTCCACCTGCGCCGCGCCTTCGGCTTCGGCAAGACCGAGGAGTTCGATCCCTTCCTGCTGCTCGACGACTTTCGCAACGACCGGCCCGAGGACTACCTGGCCGGCTTTCCCTGGCACCCCCATCGCGGCATCGAGACCATCACCTACGTGCTCGCGGGCGAGGTCGATCACGGCGACAGCCTGGGCAACGAAGGGGTCATCGCGGCCGGCGACGTCCAGTGGATGACCGCCGGCAGCGGCATCATCCACCAGGAGATGCCCAAGGGGGACGAGCGCGGCCGGATGCACGGCTTCCAGCTGTGGGCCAACCTGCCGTCGGCGCTCAAGATGACGCCGCCGCGCTACCAGGAGGTCCAGGCCCAGGAGATACCGGTGGTGACCGACGACGACGGGACGGCCGTGCGGGTCATCTGCGGCAGCGTCTGGGGCGCCACCGGCCCGGTCGACGGCATCGCCGCCGAGCCGCAGTACGTCGACGTCACGATCCCGCCCCGGCGCCGGAAGACGCTGCCGGTGGAGACCACCCGGCACGCCTTCGCCTACGTCTTCGAGGGCTCGGGCAAGTTCTGCAACGCGTCCGACCCCCTGGCGGTGCCCACCGAGGGAGTCGGCTGGGCCGACACCTCGCTCTCCGAAGAGGCCGACGACCGCTCGCTGGTGCTGTTCGACCGCGGCGACGAGGTCACCGTCGAGGCGGGCGAGCAGGGGATGCGCTTCCTGCTGGTCTCGGGCAAGCCGATCGAAGAGCCGGTCGCCTGGTACGGGCCGATCGTGATGAACACCCAGGCGGAGCTGCGCCAGGCGTTCGCCGAGTTCAACGCCGGCACCTTCCTCAAGCACGGCCGGGCGCCGCGCTGAGCGAGCGCACCGAACCGCGCGGGGAGTCGAACACGTACAAGGAGAGCGGCGAC
>JBFGLX010000507.1:0-1533 GCA_041575955.1 Thermoanaerobaculia bacterium | reverse complement strand
GCTCTCGTCGACCGGCAGATGCGCAACTGGGAGCTTGCCCGCTCGCAGCGGAGGTCCACGCCCCGGCCCGAGCGCCGCGAAGTCGAGGACTTCGTCTGCGTCTCGCGCATGGCCGGTGTGGGCGACGAGATCTCCAACCTGCTCGGCAAGCGGCTCGGCTGGCCGGTGTTCGACCACGAGCTGCTCACCGCGATGGCGGGGGACGACGCCCGTCGCCGGCAGATCTACGCGTCGATGGACGAGCACGACGTGAGCTGGTGGGAAGAGGTGCTCAATCCCCTGATCCGTGAAGGCGTGACCCGCAACGACTACTTCCACCGGCTGTGTGAAACGGTGCTGTCCCTGGCCCGGCAGAGCCCGGCGGTCTTCATCGGCCGCGGACTGGACCGGATCCTGCCCGGCGACCTCGGCCTTCGCGTGCAGCTGATCGCGCCACTGGAAGAGCGCGTCGCGCGCTGGGTCGAGGCGCACCGCACGACGGCCGCGCGGGCACGCTCGGAGATCGCCAAGATCGAAGAAGACCGCAACGCCTTCATCCGCCACCACTACGGCGTCGAGGCCAACGACCCGCTGCGCTACGACCTGACGCTCAAGGTCGATCGGCTGCCCGCCGAGCGCGCCGTCGAGCTGATCCTCCAGGTCCGCAAGAGCTTCCGACCCTGATCGCAGCGGGTGGGCCAGTCTCGAGGAGCATGGTCCGCCGAGTGAGCCTTTCGAAGGTCGGCTGGACGGCCGTTGCCGCTCTGGCGCTCACGCTGGGCGGCTGCTACAGCGGCCGCGCGGTCTGGGGCGGCATGAAGATGTTGGCCGCGCGGCGCCCGGTGGAGCGCCTCCTGGCCGATCCGGCTACGCCGACCGACCTCTCGCGGCAGCTGCGCGCGGCGCGCTCGATCGTGGAGTTCGCCGCCACCGAGCTCTCGCTGCCGGTCGGCCGCAGCTACTCGAGCTACGTCGAGCTCGACCGCCCCTACGCCACCTGGACCGTGACCGCCGCGCCCGAGCTCGCCATCGAGCCGATCACCTGGTGCTTTCCGATTGCCGGCTGCGTCTCCTACCGCGGCTACTTCAAGGAGGCGGCCGCGCGCCGATTCGCCGAGCGCCAGAAGCGGCGCGGCCTCGACGTCGACGTCGGCGGCGTCCGCGCTTTTTCGTCGCTAGGCCGGTTTCGCGACCCGCTGCTCAGCAGCTTTCTCGAGCTGCCCGACCCCGACCTCGCCAGCCTTCTCTTCCACGAGCTGGCCCACCGCCGTCTCTACGTCCAGGACGACACGCCCTTCAACGAGTCGTTCGCCTCCGTGGTCGAAGAGGAGGGCGTCCGGCGCTGGCTCGAGCATGCGGGGCTGGGCGAAGAGCTCTCCGGCTGGATCGCCTCCCGCCGCCGCGACGAGGCGGTCTCCGAGCTGGCTCTCGCCACCCGCGAGCGCCTGGCCGAGGCCTACGCCGCGCCCCGGCCGGACGCCTGGAAGCGGAAGCGAAAGGCCGAGCTCCTCGCCGAGCTCCGCGCCGCCTACCAAGCGCGCCGCTCCGAGTGGG
>JBFGLX010000506.1:0-1538 GCA_041575955.1 Thermoanaerobaculia bacterium | reverse complement strand
GAGCATCCCGCCCAGCCCGCCGGCCCGCCGCACGGCGACGATCGCGTAGATGAGCGTCGCCGTCATGGCGACCCCGAACTGCACCATGTCGGTCGCCACCACGCTGCGCAGGCCGCCGGTGGTCGAGTAGAGGGTGGTGAACGCGAGGATGCAGAGGATGCTGAGCAGGTTGTTGGTGGTCGCGGTCCAGACGTCGATGCCGGAGGCGCCCGAGGCGAGCGGCACGCCGATCGACTCGACCAGCCGCTGGATCGGCCCATGGACGCCGGCCGGCAGCCACTCGTGCCACGGCAGGAAGGTCTCGGCGATCCGGGTCGCCGCCACCAGCACCATGGCCATCACGGTGCAGTTGATGATGGTGCCGTAGTAGATCGCCTTGAGGCCGCGCAGCGCCGCGACCCCCTTGCCGCTGTAGCGGATCTCGGTGAGCTCGGCGTCGGTCAGGACCCCCGAGCGGCGCCAAGCGCGGCCGAGGATGAAGCCCATCATCAGGAACGCCAGGCCGTAGATCCAGAGCCGCCAGAGGGTGAAGAGCCCGCCGGTGGCGATCAGCCCGGCGGCGAGCAGCGGCGTGTCGGCGGCGTACTGGGTCGCGGCCATGCTCAGCCCCGCCTTCCAGCCGGGGATCGTCCGGCCGGCGAGGAAGTACTCCTCGGGGCTCTTCGACGCGTGCTTCTTGGCGATGAAGCCGATGCTCACGCTGTAGGCGACGAAGGCCAGGACGATCAGGAGATCGATCATGGGGCTGGACTCGTGCGGCAGGATACACGACGGGCGGGGCGCTGCGCTTTAGGCTCCGTCTGGGGTGTCCTGGCCCTTTTCGTACCACTACCCCTCAGACTGGAGCGCGCGTCGCCTTCGGGGAGCGGCGAGATCAGAAGCTGAAGTCGATCGCCAGGGTCGCGCGCCGCGGCAGCACCGGCCGCGCCAGGTAGACTGCGCCGGCGGCCCTGCCGGCCTCGTCGAGGCGCGGGTTGCCCTCGGTCAGCCCGATGTCGTCGAACGCGTTGAGGAGCGCCAGGCTGAGCCGGGCGTTGGCCGACAGCTCGTACGACGCGGTCAGGTTGGTGACGTCGAACGACGGCAGCACGATGGTGTTGGCGTTGTTGGCGAAGCGGTCGCCGTAGTAGTTCCAGTTGGCGCCGATCGAGAACCGGTCCCAGCCGTAGCTCAGCGACAGGTCGATGATCTCCTCCGCGATCCGGCGAATGCTCTTGCCGTTCAGGCTCTGGCCGCCCTCGATGAAGTCGGTGTACTCAGGCTCCTGCAGCGTCGCCACCAGATTCACCCGGAAGTTCTGGACCGGCTCGGCGACCAGCTCCAGCTCGATTCCGGTGGTCTCCGCCTGGCCGACGAACGCGGTCACGAAGACGGTCCGGCCGTCGATCACCCGCGCATCCTGGCTGGGGAAATCCTCGACCTGGACGAAGTAGAGGGTGGCGTTGGCGCCCAGCCTGGGCGAGCCGAAGCGCGCTCCGACCTCGTACTGCAGGAGGCTCTCCGCCTCGAGGTTGTTGCCGCCGAACAGGTAGTTGTCG
>JBFGLX010000505.1:0-1540 GCA_041575955.1 Thermoanaerobaculia bacterium | reverse complement strand
GTTGCGGCGCAGGGTGTGGATCAGGTGGTTGCCGCCGATCGACATGGCGTCGCCGTCGCCGGTGGCGATCCAGACCTCGAGATCGGGCCGGGTCGCCTTCAGACCGGTGGCGATCGCCGGCGCCCGGCCGTGGATGCTGTGGAAGCCGTAGGTGTCCATGTAGTACGGAAAGCGGCTCGAGCAGCCGATCCCGGAGACCACCACGAACTTCTCCTTCGGGATGCCGAGCTGCGGGAAGACGGTCTGCACGCACGACAGGATGGCGTAGTCGCCGCACCCCGGGCACCAGCGGACCTCCTGGTCCGACTGGAAGTCCTTCTTGGTCAGGACGGGCAGCTCAGTTGACATTGTCGGCCCCCAGAATCTCGCGAACCCGGGCGAGGATCTCGCTGCGGAAGAACGGCTTGCCCTGCACCTTGGTCATCGAGATGGTGTCGACCAGGTAGCGTGCCCGGATCAGCATCGCCAGCTGGCCCATGTTCATCTCCGGGATCAGAACGTGCTCGAATCGCGACAGCACGTCGCCCAGATCGGACGGGAATGGATTGAGGTATCGCAGGTGGGCGAAGCTCGCCTCGAGCCCCTCGCGCCGCGCCTGCTCGACGCCCCCGGTGATCGCGCCCTGGGTCGAGCCCCAGCCGAGCACCAGCAGCTTGCCTTCGGCGGGGCCGTCGACCGCCAGTGGCGGAATGTCCTGGGCGATGCGCGCCACCTTCGCCGCCCTGAGGTCGGTCATCAGCTGGTGGTTGTCGGGATCGTAGGAGACGTTGCCGGTCACGTTCTCCTTCTCGAGGCCGCCGATCCTGTGCTCGAGCCCCGGGGTGCCGGGAATCGCCCACGGGCGCGACAGCGTCTTCTCGTCCCGCAGGTAGGGCTCGAAGCCCTCGGGATCGGTCCGGAACTCGATCCGCAGGTCGGGCAGATCCTCGATGTTGGGCAACCGCCACGGCTCGGAGCCGTTGGCGATGTAGCCGTCCGACAGCAGGATCACCGGCACCATGTAGTGGATCGCGATGCGCGCCGCCTCGAGCGCGACGTCGAAGCAGTCGGCCGGCGACGCCGCCGCGACGATCGGGATCGGCGACTCGCCGTTGCGGCCGAACATCGCCTGCAGCAGGTCGGACTGCTCGGTCATCGTCGGCAGGCCGGTCGAGGGCCCGCCGCGCTGGATGTTGCAGATGATCACCGGCAGCTCGGTCATGATCGCCAGATTGATCGCCTCCGACTTGAGCGCCAGTCCGGGACCGCTGGTCGAGGTGACCGCCAGGGCGCCGCCGAACGCGGCTCCGATCGCGGCCGCCACCGCGGCGATCTCGTCCTCGGCCTGGAAGGTCGAGACCCCGAAGGTCTTGTAGCCCGACAGCTCGTGCAGGATGTCGCTCGCCGGAGTGATCGGATAGGAGCCGAGGAAGAGCGGCAGCCCGCTGCGCCGGCTGGCCGCGACCAGGCCGATCGACAGCGCGCTGTTGCCCATGATGTTGCGGTAGACGCCCGGCTCGAGCTTGGCCGGCTCGACCTCGTAGCGCACCTGGAACTGCTG
>JBFGLX010000504.1:0-1543 GCA_041575955.1 Thermoanaerobaculia bacterium | reverse complement strand
GGACCCGTCGTCGAGGTCGCGGTCCACCGCCTCGAGCAGCTCGCGCCACTCGCTCGCGGGGATCACGAGCCGCTCGCGCACCCAGTCGAGGAGCTCGGTCGCGCTCCGCGGCGCGTAGCCCGGAAACGTGCGGTGGAGCTTGCGCTGGAAGCGCTCGCGCAGCTCGGCCGGGATCTGCGGCCGCAGGCTCGAGGAGAACACCAGCTCCTTCAACAGGTCGCCGCGCAGCGCCGAGGCACCGCCCTCGGGCGCGTCGTCCTCGTACATCAGGCGGTTGGTCTGCTTCCAGATCAGGTTGGCGGCGAGCGGCGACGGCGCCGAGGTGCGCGTCTCGCTCACCTTGATCTCCTCGCGCGCCAGCTCGTCGAGGACCTCGCGCAGGCCGTCGAGGTCGAACTCGTCCTGCAGGCAGGTACGCCAGGTCTCGAGCAGGATCGGAAAGTCGTCGTAGCGGGAGACCGACTCGAGCAGCTTCTTGGCGCGCTGGCGGTTGAGCCAGAGCGGCACCCGGTGGCGGAAGCCGGAGCGTGGCAGCAGGAGCGCCCGGCCGGCGTTCTCGCGGAAACGCGCGCCGAAGAAGCCGGTCTGCTCGAGGCGCTCGCGCAGCAGCTCTTCGACGTTGTCGGCCCGCACCAGCGACAGCAGCTCCGGTGCGTCGAAGCCGTGCGGCAGGGCGACCATCAGGCAGTCGTTCTCGCCTTCGATCTGGAGCGGCGTCGAGAACTTGCGCTGCCAGGCGACCTCGAGGGCCATCGCCAGCGGCCGGTTGACGCAGCCGCCCCAGAGAGTGTGGAAGACGACCCGGCGCTGGCCGTCCGCCGAGTCGTCTTCGGCCAGGTGCTCGATGAGCAGGTGGTGCCGGTGCGGCAGCGGCCGCTCGGTGGCCGCGCGCTGGCGCTGGAGGAGCTCGATCAGCCGCTGCGCCGCCCCCTCCTCCATGCAGTGATCCGCCAGCAGGGTGCGCCGGAACGCCTCGACCTCGCCGGCGTCGAAGAACGCCTCCGCTCGCTCGAGAAAGCGCGCCACCTTGTCCGACAGGAAGAAGCCCCGGTTGCGCTCCTCCGCTCGCCAGAACGGCGCCATCGCCGCCGTCCGGTGGGCCGGCACGACCATCACGTCGTTGTGGGTGATGCGCATGATTCGCCAGTTCTGCGCGCCCAGCGAGAAGGTGTCGCCGAGCGAGCGCTCCCAGACGAACTCCTCGTCGAGCTCGCCGAGCTTGGCCATCGACTCCTGGTGCCGCAGGTGGAAGTAGCCGCGGTCGGGGATGGTGCCGCCCGAGAGGTAGACCAGCCGGGAGGCGCCGCGCCGGGCCTCGACCGTGTTGTCGATCCGGTCGAGCGAGACGCGCGGATAGAGCTCGCGCACCCGGCCGTCGGCGTAGCGGCCGGCGAGCATCTCGAGCACCAGGTCGAACTGACGGCGCTTGAGCTCGCGGTAAGGGAAGCTGGTGCGCAGGAAGTCGTAGAGCTCGTCGAGGTCCCAGCGCTCGGCCGCGGTCATCGACAGGATCACCTGCGCCAGCACGTCGAGCGCGCCACTG
>JBFGLX010000503.1:0-1571 GCA_041575955.1 Thermoanaerobaculia bacterium | reverse complement strand
GCGACCGGGTGCCGATCCCGGTAACCACCTTCAACACGGCCCAGACGGTGGGCAGCAACATCGTGCCGATCACCTCCTTCCAGTATCAGGACATCGGCATCCGGCTCGACATCACCCCCCGCATCCATCACAACCGGCAGGGGTCGCTCGAGCTGAGTGTCGAGTTCAGTCAGCTCGCCGGCCGCGTCGCCGGCTCCGGCGGCCAGCAGCAGCCGATCATCGGCACGCGCACCATCGAGTCGACGATCCGGCTGCTCGACGGCGAGACCAACTTCTTGGCCGGCCTGATCCGCGAGGACGAGACCAGCACCAAGTCCGGGGTTCCCGGGCTGATGGACATTCCGGTCATCGGACGCCTGTTCTCGAGAACCAGCATCGACCGCTCGCGAACCGACCTGGTGCTGACCCTGACCCCGCACATCGTGCGCACGCCGAACATCACCGAGGAAGACCTGCTGCCGATCTGGGTAGGCACCGAGCAGAACATCACATTCCGGGGCGGCAGCCCGCGGGTCGAGTCCGAGGTCGAGGGACCGTTCGACGAGGAAGAGGAGGGGAGCGCCGAGCGAATTCGCGAGATGATCCGCCGCCGCATCCAGAACCTGCCGCGCGGCCTGCGCGAAGGCCAGGAGGAGGAGGAAGGCCAGACGCCGCCCGGCATCGACCTGGCGCCGACCGGCAGGCCGACCGACGTGTTCGGGGGCGAAGGCGACGACGAGGCCGAGGAGGTCGAGGAGGACGACGGCGGCAGGCCGCTGGCGAGCGCCATCGATCTCCTGCCGCCTTCGCTCCGCCGCTCGATCGTCTCGGCCGCCGACCTCGAGAGCTCGCTCGGCTCGAGCTCGTCGCTGGCGGTCGAGGAATCGGCCGCGCCCGAGGAGGACCTGCCGCAGCCGATCCTGCTGGTGGCCGCCGCCGACCCCGTGGCGGTGGCCGAACAGGCGGCCGCCGAGTCGGCCGCCGCTCAGATGGCCGTCAAGATCGGCTTCGAGCCGACGCCGGCCCACGCCGAGGTCGGCCAGGAGGTCGAGCTCCGGCTGACGGCCGACGCGGGGAAGAACGTCGCCCACCTGCCGCTGACCGTCGAGTTCGACCCGGCGGTCATCGAGGTGGTGAGGGTCGAGAAGGGCGACTTCCTGGGGCCGGGCGAGGAGTCCGAGGTGCTGGCCGACTTCTCGCGCCCCGGCCGCCTGATTCTCGGCGCGAGCCGGCTCGGCGAGATCCCCGGGGTGAAGGGGGCGGGCACGGTCGCAACCCTGACGTTTCGCGCCGTCGGCGCCGGCAGCACGCGCCTGACCTTCACCGAGCGCAAGGCGCTCAACGGCAACCTCAAGTTCGTCCGGCCGATCCGCGTCCTCTCCGGGCGGGTCGAGGTCGCGGCCGGCCCGAGCCCCAACTAGACCCCGACTCTCCTCACCCTGCATGCTCGAGTCCATCCCCATCGCAGCCAGCGCCGGGCGGAGGCGTCCCTCTCCCGCCGGCTTCACCCTCGCCGAGCTGGTCATGGTCTGCGCGATCCTCGCCACCCTGGGCGCCCTGGTGCTGCCGGTCGCCAAGTTCAGCGTCAAGCG
>JBFGLX010000502.1:0-1578 GCA_041575955.1 Thermoanaerobaculia bacterium | reverse complement strand
GCGGCGGAATCGGATTGCCGAACGCGTCGACCAGGGTGAGCGCCGACGGCCCGTCGCCGTAGCCGGTCTCGCCGTGGCACTTGGCGCACTGGGCCTTCTCGAAGATCGCCCGGCCGCGGGCGATCATCTCGTCCGAGACCTCCTTGGGCTCGCTGCCGAGATCGACCGGGGTGCCCGAGCCGAAGCGCTCGAACCTGTCGGAGAAGGTCTTGAGATAGGCGACCAGCGCCCAGCGGTCCTCCTCCGGCAGCAGGAACTGCCAGGGCGGCATGCCGGTGCTGTGGATGCCGATGGAGATGGTGCTGAAGAGGTCGGCGTCGGTCGGCATCTCGCTCCCCGGGGTGGACTTGAAGCGGTAGACCCCAGTGGTGAAGTCGCGCGGCTGCGGGCTCAGGAAGGCGGCGCAGACACCGTCCGCCCCCCCGGCCTCGCCGTGGCAGCTCGAGCAGTTCTCGCTGTAGACCTCGGCGCCGCGCGCCGCGAGCTCGGCGGTCATGGCCGGCGCCTCGGGGACGTCGAAGTGCGTCCACGACAGCGGCGCCGCGGCCGCTCGCGCGGTGGCGGTGCCGGCCGCGCGCTCGGCGGGATCGCCCGAGCAGGCGCCGAGGGCGAGCACGACCAGGGCACACACGGCCCACCCTCGAGGGACGATCCAGCGCTCTTCACGGTCGGGTGCTCTTGGGTTTCGCCGGGTCGGGCTCATCGTTCAGACCTCCTCGTGCTCGTGGGCCTTCTGTTCACGGCCTCTCGGATCACGCGTTCGCTTCGTCGCCCTGCGCGAGTCGAAGCAAGGGTTGATAGAAGATGCGCTGCTCGCGCTCCAGCAGGGCACGGATGCGCTCGACCAGCGCGCTGGCCAGGGGCTCGATATCGGGCGAGTCGGGCGTCGACCGGGCGAGGCTCTCGAGCAGCTCGAGGTCCTCGGCCAGGCGGCGATGCTCGACGGACAGCTCCTCGAGGATCAGCTCGTCGACAAACCGGTTGAGACGGCGCAGGTACGAGAGATGGGCGGCGTGGGCGGCGATCGTCGCGCCGAGATTGAGCACCGCCTCGGGACAGCGACAGCTGGTGCGCTCGGCGCGCACGATCAGCGCCCGATGGGCCCTCTCGGCTTCGACGAGTCGAGAGTCGATGCCGCTTGCGCTCACTATGTAAGAGAGCATTGCAACCCCCGGCGAGGCTGGGTATGACAGCCGTCATACGGCAGCCCGGCCCGCCCGCCGGCCTGCGCCCGGGACGCCCGGGTCAGGTGTTGGCGAGCGTCTCGAGGGTCTGCCGGTCGAGCACCACGAAGCCGTCGCGGGCGGTGTGCAGGGTGGCCTCCTTCTCCCATCGGCTCATGACGCGGATGCAGGTCTCGATGGTCGTGCCGGTCATGTCGGCGAGCTCCTGGCGGCTGAGCGCCAGGGGGACGAAGACGCCGCCGCGCTCGTCGCGGCCGATCTCCCGCATCAGGCGCAGGAAGAGCCTGGCCAGCCGCGGCTCGACCCGCGCGCCGGTCAGCTCGCCGACCCGGTTGACCAGCTGGACGAGCCGCTGGGTGAGACCGAGCAGCAGGCCGCGGGCGATGGAGGGGTG
>JBFGLX010000501.1:0-1579 GCA_041575955.1 Thermoanaerobaculia bacterium | reverse complement strand
GGGCCGCTGGCCTGGCCGGCGATCGTCCTCGGGATCGTGGCCGTCGCGGCCGCTGTGCCCTACGCCCTGCGCCCGTCCACCCGGTCGGCCGCGATCGCGCGCGCCGCCACCGCCGGCTCGATCATCCTGGCGCTCTTGAACACGCTGCTGGGCTTCCAATACTCGATCTCGTACCTGAAAGACGCCGACCCCGGATCGACGATGCATTGGCGCTGGATCGGCGAGTCGCTCAACGGGCTCGTCGTCGCCCTGGCGATCGCGCTGCTGGTCAGCCTGCTGTTCCTGATCGGGGGATTCCGGCGCCGGGCTGCCGCCGGCGCCGGCTGAGCGGGGGCGGTCCGGTCGGAGTGCGGCGGCGCTCTGCGTCGCGCCCAGGCGGGCGGGGACCGGTAGTCGTCGTGTGACAATCCCCGCGCGGATGAGAAGCGACTCGCCTCCACCCCGCCGCCTGTCTCGTGCGCTCATGGGCGCAGTCGTCGCGCTGGCGCTCAAGACCCGCACCACCCTTCGCGACCACTTCCTTCCCATCAACCGCGAGGTCGTCCTTCTGCGCGAGCACGGCCACTACCTCGTCGGCACCCTCGCCGTCGGCGACGGGATCGACCACCCGGGGGCGGATGCGAAGACCGCGTGGTACAACCGCAACCTGCGGATCTTCTCGAACCTCCTGTGGCTCGTCGAGCGGCCCGGAGAGCGCGTCTTCGTCCTGATCGGCGCCGGCCACGTCCCGATCCTGCGCCACGCCGCCCGGGCCTCGCCCGCGATCGAGCTCGTGGAGGTCGGCGAGATCCTGCGGTGACCGGACGGGCTCCTGGTCGAGGATGAAGGCGAGGATCGGCTTCCTCGTCCTCCCTGCGCTACTCGAGACTGCGCAAGCGGCCGGCGATCTCGGAGAGGTCCGTCGGTCGAGCCCGCGGGTCTGGGTCTGCGAGCCCGGCGATCTGCCGGCGCAGCAACTCGTCGTCGACGTCCCGCTCCCAGAAGGGTCCCAGGGGACGGTCGAGGTCGCCGGCGGCCATCTGGTAGAGCAGAATCCCCAGCGCGTAGATGTCACCTGCCGGGGTCGGCGCTTCGCACTCGAGCTCCGGCGCCCGGTAGGGGTCGAGGGTCGAGTCTCCTGTCGCCTGCCCGGCAAGAGCTTCGGATGCGGCGCCCGCTGCGTCGCCGACGATCCGGGCCAGGGAAAGATCGCTCAGCAAGACACTCGGAGCGGATCCGGAACGCTCCCGGATGAGCACGGAGCGCGGCCGCAGGTTGTCCAGCACGACTCCGGCCGAATGCACGGCGGCAACGATCTCTGCCAGCTGCGCGACGATCTCGACACGGGTCGCGAGAGGCACCGCGCCCAGATCTCCCTGCGCCGGCGCCCACGCCGCGAGCGTGTCGCTGTCGGCGTACTCGGACTCCAGAAAGTAGGGCGCCGACTCGAGCTGGCCCTCGAGGGTCGGCACCGCGACGTCGCGATCGACCGACGAGTCCTGGAGATGCCGGATGACCGCCAGCTGACGATGCATTCGCGGTAGGTCGTCTGCGCTCGAGGAGAAGCGGAAGGCGTGCCGGTCGCCGGTCTTCTTGTGCT
>JBFGLX010000500.1:0-1583 GCA_041575955.1 Thermoanaerobaculia bacterium | reverse complement strand
GACCCCGGCCACGGCGGCGGCAGCCGCGGCACCACGGCGCCGTTCGGGCTGGTCGAGAAGGAGGTCACCCTCGACATCGCCCGCCGGCTGCGGGCGCTCCTCGAGCAGGCCTCCTACGAGGTGGTGATGACGCGCGAGGACGACGCCAGCGTGTCGCTGGCGGAGCGCGCCGAAGGGGCCAACCGCTCGGGCGGCGACATCTTCGTGTCGATCCACGTCAACTGGTTCGAGAACCGGCGCGCGCGGGGCGTCGAGACCTACTACCTGGGGCCGACCGACGACCCCTACCTGAGCGATCTGGCGGCCGAGGAGAACCGGGACGGCGGCGTGCCGCTGGCCGAGTTCCGCGACATGCTCGAGCGGGTCTACGCCGACATCCGACAGGACGAGTCGCGGCAGCTGGCGGTGGCCATCCAGCAGTCGCTCTACCGCTCGCTGCGCTCGGTCAACCCGGCGATCCAGAACCGCGGCGTCAAGACGGCGCCGTTCGGCGTGCTGGTGCGCACCGAGATGCCGGCGATCCTGGCCGAGGTATCCTGCCTGTCCAACGAGGCCGAGGCGCGCCGCCTGGTGCAGCCGGCCTACCGCGAGTACATCGCAGAGGCGCTGTTCGAAGGCGTCCTCACCTACGCCCGCGGTTTGAACGCCGGCGAGTCCAAGAGGAGCTGACATGAGCGAAAAGAAGGAAGAGGGCGGCGTCGACCGTGACCTCGAGGTGGGGGTGGATCTCGGTACGTCGCGCAGCTCCATCTCCGCCTCGACCGGCGAGCGGCACATGATCCAGAGCTACGTCGGCTGGCCGGCCGACATGGTGGCCCGCAAGGTGCTGCAGCGCGACGTGCTGATCGGCGAGGAGGCGCTCGAGAACCGCATCATGCTCGACCTGCACCGCCCGCTGGAGCGCGGGCTGATCAAGGAGGGCTCGGAGAAGGACGCGGCGGCGGTGCGCGAGCTGCTCAGCCACCTGCTCAAGCTGGTGCGCAAGAAGGGGCACGAGCGGGTGCGGGCGGTGGTCGGCGTGCCGGCCGAGGCGCTCAGGGTCAACCGCCAGCAGCTGCGCGGCGCCATGGAGGGGCTGGTCGACCAGCTGATGATCGTCTCCGAGCCGTTCGCCGTCGCCTACGGCCTCGAGGCGCTGCTCCACGCGCTGGTGATCGACATCGGCGCCGGCACCACGGACTTCTGCGTCATGAACGGCCGCTACCCGACCGAGGAGGACCAGCGCACCCTGACCACCGCCGGCGATTCGGTCGACGACCAGCTCAACCAGCTGGTGGCGGCGCGCTATCCCGAGGCCAACTTCTCGATGCACATGGTGCGCGAGTGGAAGGAGGCGCACAGCTTCGTCGGCGAGCCCAACGAGAAGGTGGTGGTCGAGGCGCCGGTCAAGGGTGTGCCCACCAAGCTCGACATCACCCAGGAGATGCGCCAGGCGTGCGAGAGCCTGCTGCCGCCGGTGGCCGAGACGATGCTCGACCTGATCTCGCGGGTGCAGCCCGAATACCAGGCCAAGGTGCGCGCCAACGTCATCCTGTCCGGCGGCAGCGGCCTGATCCGCGGCCTGGGCGCCGCGCTCCAGGAGT
>JBFGLX010000499.1:0-1583 GCA_041575955.1 Thermoanaerobaculia bacterium | reverse complement strand
GATCGGCACCCGCTTGAGCGCCGGCGACAGCCCGAGCCGATTGATCAGCCGCGCGTCGATCGAGGGCGTCGCGACGCCGGTGACGGTGACGAAGAAGATCGCGGCCGGCGCCTCGACCGGGAGCCCGGCCCGTTCCAGCGCGTCGAGCAGCGCGCGCGCGCCGACCTCCTGGGCGACCTCGATCCAGGCGTCGTTGGCCTGGCCCCAGCTTTCCAGCCGGTCGTACTCCTCGACCGGCAGGGCCAGGTGGCGGCCGCCGACGAGCACGTTCTTGTGCAGACGCTCCAGCCGGTCGAGGTTGAACATCTTCGGCGCCCAGACGCGCCGGAACGCCTCGAGCAGCTCGTCCTGGCCGTAGTAGTGGTCGGGAAACGCGCTGCCGACCGCCGCGATGATCCCGTCGGTGCTCATCGCCTCACCCCCTGCGTCCGCGCGACGACGGCCAGGACCAGGCCGCACAGCGCGTAGAGCGCCAGCCACCGGAGCGACAGCGGCCACCAGGGATCGCGGCCGAGGCGGCTGGCGGTGACGATCGACAAGACCAGGATCGGCCCGCGGAAGACCCAGGCGACCAGGCCGGCGACCAGGCCGTCCAGCCACCAGGCGCCGCTCCGTCCCTGGATCAGCAGGAAGAGCGCGGTCAGGGCCAGCGACTCGATCAGCCAGCTGCCGGCGGCGATGCGGAGCGACAGCGCCTCGGTCCGCTCGAGTCCGAGGACGGCCAGTCCGTCCATCGGCGGCGCCAGCCCGAGCGCTTCCAGGCCCAGCGGGAACAGGGCCATGAGAATCAGCAGGAGCGGCAGCGAGATGGCGAGAAAGCGGCCCAAAGCCGTCAGATGATAGCGAAACCAAGCGCTTCGCCGCGAAGGGCGCCCGGTGCGCGGTTGTACAATGTCGGGTGCCGATCCGGCAGGCGCCCGAGACCGTATCCAAGAGAGCGTCGCCGCCGCACCAACAACCGTGACGACGAGGACGAGATGACGATTGCCAACACCGAGCGGGTCGTGCGCGAGCGCTACGGCGCCGGCGCCAAGACCCAGGCCGCGGACCTCTGCTGCCCGATCGACTACGACCCGAAATACCTCGAGCCCATCCCTGCCGAGGTCCTCGAGCGGGACTACGGCTGCGGCGACCCGAGCCGCTTCCTGCGGCCGGGCGAGACCGTCCTCGACCTGGGCAGCGGCACCGGCAAGATCTGCTTCATCGCCGCCCAGGTGGTCGGCCCCGCCGGCCGCGTCATCGGCGTCGACATGACCCCCGAGATGCTCGACGTCGCGCGCCGCAACGCGCCCCTGGTGGCGGAGCGGATCGGTTTCGACAACGTCGAGTTCCGGCGCGGGCGCATCCAGGACCTGGCGCTCGATCTCGACCTGCTCGAGCAGCGGTTGGCGACGGTGCCGGTGACCGACGTCGAAGGGCTGCTCGAGATCGAGGCGCTGAGCGACGAGCTGCGCCAGGCCCAACCGCTGGTAGCGGACGGCTCGGTCGACGTCGTGGTGTCCAACTGCGTGCTGAACCTGGTCGACAACTCGCGTAAGCGGCAGCTGTTCGAGGAGATCCACCGGGTGCTGGGCCGCGGCGGG
>JBFGLX010000498.1:0-1634 GCA_041575955.1 Thermoanaerobaculia bacterium | reverse complement strand
TTCTTCTTCGACGCCGCGGTCGGCCGGCTCCAGCGCGAGCCGACGCGCGGCTCCTGCCGGCCCCTGGCGCTCCTGCTCTCGAACGGCTGGAAGCAGGCCTGGGTCGATCGCCACCCGCTCGAGCCGGCGCCCGCGCCCCGGGTGCGCGATCTCGACTTCGGCCGCCCGCAGGTCTTCGTGTCACAGAAGCGCCGGGCGCTGCGCCGCGCCAAGCGCCTGGTCATCGGCGCCTGGGCGCTGGCGGTCCTGGGGCTGGGGGCGGCGGCGCTGGTACTGTGGCTGGGCTGATCGGACGAGCGACGACGCCGTGCTGAACCCCAAGTCCACCCGCGCACGTTTCGACGCCCGGGCGAAGAGCTACGAGGACGGCCGTCTGGGCGGCTGGCGGCGGGCGCAGTCGGAGCTGGTGCTGGCGCGGGCGCGGCTCCACACCGGCGCGGCGGTGCTCGACGTCGGCTGCGGAACCGGCTGGCTCTTGCGGCGGATGGCGCACCGCTATTCGGGAATCGACGGCGTCGGGCTCGACCTGTCGCCGCGCATGATCGAGATCGCGCGCGAGCGCACGCGGGTCGAGGCGGTCGGTAACCTGGCGTTCGTGGCCGGCGACTGGATGCACGTCGATCCGCGCCTGCTGCTCCAGGCCAACGGCATCTCGGCGGCCGACCTCGTCTGCTGCGTCGACGCGCTCCACTACTTCTCCGATCCGGCGCTGGCGCTGGAGAAGATGTTCGAGGTGACCGCCTCCGGCGGGCGGCTCCTGCTCCTCGACCGGGCCCGCGAGCGCTCGCTCGCGACCGTCGTCTGGGATCTCGTCCATCGGGCGATCCTGCGCGACACCCGTCGCTACTACCGTTCGCAAGAGCTGCTGTCGATGGTCGCCGGCGCCGGCTTCAGCGACGCCACCCTCGCCGCGTCCGTCCGGCGGCTGTTCTGGAAGGGCAAGCTCGCGACCAGCCTCGCCCTGGTCTCGGCGCGCCGGCCTTGACCGACCCGGCTGCTAGACTCGCGCCGACGATGGGCGCAGGCGCAAGCCGCTCCGGTCGCGCGACGACGGCCGTGCTGATCTCGATCCTGCTGCTGGCCGCGCTCCTCCGCCTGCTCGGACTCGACAACGGCCTGCCCCACGTCGTCGGGGTCGACGAGGGCTTCGAGGTGCACCGGGCCCTCCGACTGGGTGCCGGCGAGCTCGATCTCGATCGCAGCGGCAAGGGCGGCTTCTTCTACCTGCTGTTCGTCGAGTACGGGATCTACTTCGTCTGGCTGCTGCTCACTGGCCAGGTCGCCTCGACGACCGAGTTCGCCCGTGGCTTCGTGGCCGACCCGACGCCGTTCTGGATGATCGGCCGGTTTACCCACGCGCTGCTCGGGATCTTGACCGTCTACTGGACCTTCCGGCTCGGCCGCCGCATGTACGGCGAGCGCATCGGCCTGTTCGGCGCCGCCGTCCTGGCGGTCTCGCCGATCCACGTCTCACGCTCCCAGCACATCGGCGTCGACATCCCCATGCTCCTCCTGGTGCTGCTCGTCCTGGAGCTCGCCCATCGCTGGTCGGACCCGCGGGAGACGCCGCGCCCGCTGCTGCTCGGAGCGGCCTTCGGCTCGGCGGTGATGACCAAGATCGTCGCGATCGCGGC
>JBFGLX010000497.1:0-1634 GCA_041575955.1 Thermoanaerobaculia bacterium | reverse complement strand
CGCTCGATGACGTAGGGCTCGCGGGTTTCGGCCACCTGGTCGCAGAGGCTGGCGAGGTGGGCCCGCGCCTGGGTGTAGGTAGTTCGGTTGGCCATACTCACACTTCCTATATGTACAGCCGTACTGTACATATTGAAAGAGCGCTTGTCCAGTCTTCACCGACCGAAGTAGCGGTTCAGTTTGCCGGGGGACCCCGGCCAGGACCTAAAGCGCAGCGCCCCCACCCCTGAACCGACCCGATCCGCTTTCAGAAGGGGCGCGAGCCACTCCAGGCCGGGGTCTCCCGGCGGACTGAACCACGGTCGGCCAGCGCCTACGCTCTCCCAGCCCCTTCCGGAGGTCCGCTCAGCGGCCGGAGCCGCACCGGCACGTACTTGTGGTACGGCGTCTTGGCGAGCGGGTCGCAGTGATCGGACGCGGTCAGCAGGTTGATGCGCGGGCCGATCCGGCGCGGCTCGCCGCCGTCGCCGCCGTTGGGATCGACCATGCCGTAGCCGTGCGGGATCGACAGGCAGCCCGGCTGGACGGAGTCGTCGCAGGCGATGCGCACCTCGATCGCGCCCGAAGCCGATTCGCACAGCGCGGCGCCACCCTCCTCGAGGCCGAGCCGGACCGCGTCGTCCGGATGGACGCGCAGGGCGCCGTCGGGGTCCTCGCGCCGCCAGTCGGGATCGCGCAGGATCTGGTTGGCGTTGTACGAGCGCCGCTCGCCGGTCGACAGGATGAACGGAAAGTCGTCGGCGTTCGAGCGCTCGGGCTCGTCGCGAAGCGACCCGAGCTCGGCGAGCATCTCCGGGATCGCCAGGTGGATGCGGCCGTCGTCATGGCGCACCAGCTCCCACATCTCGTCGTAGGCGTGGGTCGAGATCGGCACGGCGGTGTCGCTGTCGAGAATCGCCCCGAACAGCGCTTCGGCGTCGGCGTGGCCGGCGCGCCGCACCTGCTTGCGATGGCGCCGGTAATAGAACTGGCAGGAGCCCCAGATGACCGCGGCCGCGGCCGCACCGTCGGGCAGCGCCCTGCCGAGGGTCGCGTAGAGGATCGTGCTGGCGTACTTCGCGAGCTCCGGCCGCCGCGCCAGGGTCAGGCCGAGGGCCTTGGTGAAGAGCCCCAGCCGCGGCGCCTTGCGGTCGAGCCGGGCGATCCTCTCGAGCAGCGGGAAGCGGTCGGGCAGGTCGCCCATCGCCACCATCAGCCGGCGGTAGATCTCCGGCTCGGGCAGGGTGTCGCCGCGCGGCTCGACGATCGGCCGGCGCAGGTGGAAGTAGTTGGTCGGGAAGCTCAGCGTGAAGAACGTCGCCTCCCATTTCTCGTACTGCGACGGCGCCGGCAGCACGTAGTCGGCCAGGCGCACGGTCTCGGTGTCGGCGACGTCGATCGCGACCACCAGCTCCAGGCGCTCCAACGCCTCCTGGTACGCCCGCGTGTCGGCCGCGGTCTGCATCGGGTTCGAGCTGTCGACGATCAGCGCCCGCAGCCGCTCCGGGTGGTCCGTGTTGACCTCCAGCGGCAGGACGTTCGGCGGGTAGAACTTGCTGATCTCCCTCATGCCGGTGACCCGGGTCCGGGGCCCGCCCTGCTCCGGGCTCGGAGAGTGGCCGATCAGCGGCACGAGCTGGGTGTGCAGGTTGTTG
>JBFGLX010000496.1:0-1637 GCA_041575955.1 Thermoanaerobaculia bacterium | reverse complement strand
GCCGCGGCTGTGCGTGGCGGCCAGGCGCGAGGTCCGGAGCGTCCTGCTCGTCTCCCGCAAGCCGCCGCGAGAGATTCGCCGCTTGGCGCTCGACGAGAACAGCCGCACCTCGGCGGTGCTGGTGCGGATCCTGCTGAAGGACCGCTACGGAGTCGCCCCCGAATGCGTCGAGGCGGCGCCCGACGTCGAGCGGATGCTCGCCGGCGCCGACGCCGCCCTGGTGATCGGCGATCCGGCCCTGCACGTCGAGCGCGGCGGCGTCCTGGTCTTCGACCTGGCGCGCGAATGGCGCGAGCTGACCGGCTACCCGTTCGTCTTCGCCGTCTGGGCGGTGTGTGAGGGCGTCGAGGCACCCGATTTGGGCGAGGTCTTCGAAGCGAGCCTACGCTCCGGGCTCGAGTCGATCGAGCGCTTGAGCGCCGAGGCGGCCGAGGAGCTCGGTCTCGAGCTGCCGATGGTCACCGAGTACCTGACGCGGAACCTGAGCTTCACCCTGGGCGAGCAGGAGCTCGGCGGACTGGAGGAGTACTTCCGGCGGGCGTACGGGCACGGGCTGATCGAGGCGCCGGCGGCGCTGCGCTTCCGCTCGACGTAGCCGGACGGCTCGACCGCCGGCGGGATACCGCGCGGCAGCAGAGCCCCTGCGGCGCCGAACGGCAGAACGTACCGCTACCCAGCCTTGTCCGGTTGTGGGCCATTCCGTAGAGTAGGGGCGCCATGAATCTCTCCCCCTCCGGCCGGCCGGTCGACGCCATCCTCGGCGACGCCGTCGACGGCACCCGGATCTCCGCCGGCGACGCCCACGAGCTTTTGCTCCACGGCGACCTGATCGACCTCGGCATGGCAGCCGACGCGGTCCGCAACCGACACAACGATCCCACGGTCGCCACCTACAACGTCGACCGCAACATCAACTACACCAACGTCTGCGTCTACAAGTGCCGCTTCTGCGCCTTCTACCGGCCGCCCGGCGACGACGAGGGCTACCTGCTGTCGACCGACGAGATCGGCCGGAAGATCGAGGAAACCCTGGCCCTCAACGGCACCGGCATCCTGATGCAGGGGGGCGTCCACCCCGACCTGCCGCTGTCGTACTACACCGATCTGCTCAGCGAGCTGCGCGAGCGCTACCCGAACGTGCATCTGCACGCCTTCTCGCCGCCCGAGATCAAGTTCATCGCCAAGAAAGAGCGGATGAGCTTCTACGACGTGATCGGAGCGTTGAAAGAGGCCGGTTTGATGTCGATCCCCGGTGGCGGCGCCGAGATCCTCGAGGACGACGTGCGCAAGGAGGTCCTGGCCTACACCAAGACCTCGGCCGACGAGTGGCTCGACATCATGCGCCAGGCGCACGCCCACGGGCTGCGCACCTCGGCGACCATGATGTACGGCATGGGCGAGGGGCTCGAGCCGCGGGTCGAGCACTTCCAGCGCATCCGCGACCTCCAGGATGAGACCGGCGGCTTCACCGCGTTCATCTCCTGGACCTTCCAGCACGAGCACACCGAGATGGAGGACGTGCCCGAGACCTTCGCCGACGAGTACCTCAAGACGCTCGCGGTCTCGCGGCTGTTCATCGACAACGTCACCCACTTCCAGACCAGCTGGGTGACCCAGGGCAAGAAGATCGGCCAGCT
>JBFGLX010000495.1:0-1669 GCA_041575955.1 Thermoanaerobaculia bacterium | reverse complement strand
TCGAGAACGACGGACCGGCGCGGCTCTACCGGAATCGCCAGGACGGTCGGGCGTGGCTGCAGCTCGACCTCACGGGACGGTCCGAGCCGGCCGCCACCGGCGCCCGGGTGCGGGTGCGGGCGGCCGGCGCGGTCCAGTGGCGGCAGGCCGGGAGGCCGTCGAGCTACTGCTCGAGCGGCGATCCTCGGGTGCACTTCGGCCTCGCCGAGGCCGCCCGGGTCGACGAGGCCCTGATTTTCTGGGCCGACGGCCGCCGGCAGTCGCTCCGCGACCTGCCGGTGGCGCGGATCTACCGGCTCGGGCCCCTCAAGACGGAGCAGGGTAGACTTCCCCCCTTGCGCCGGCCTCGCCGGAGCGCAAAGGCACCGAGATGAATCGACGCAAGCCGACGGCCGAGATCCCGAAGAAACCGTCGCTCGACGGCGTCGAGGCCAAGTGGAGCGAGGTCTGGGAGCGCCAGCAGACCTATCGTTACTCCCGGGAGGCCGGCCGGCCGGAGACCTACTCGATCGACACGCCGCCGCCCACGGTCAGCGGCTCCCTGCACGTCGGGCACGTCTTCTCCTACACGCACACCGACGTCGTGGCGCGCTTTCAGCGCATGCGCGGCAAGCAGGTGTTCTACCCGATGGGCTGGGACGACAACGGCCTGCCGACCGAGCGCCGGGTGCAGAACTACTACGGCGTCCAGTGCGATCCGAGCCGGCACTACGATCCCGCCTACCGGCCGCCCGAGAAGCCCGCGAAGAAGTCGGGCCGGGACGAGCTGGTGCCGATCTCGCGCCAGAACTTCATCGAGCTCTGCCTCGAGCTGACCGAGGTGGACGAGCAGGCGTTCGAGGACCTCTTCCGCCGGCTGGGGCTGTCGGTCGACTGGTCGCTGACCTACACGACGATCGGCGAGGTGGCGCGGCGGGTGTCGCAGCGGGCGTTCCTGCGCCTGCTGGAGAAGGGGCTGGCCTACCAGCTCGAGGCGCCGACCCTCTGGGACGTCGACTTCCAGACCGCGGTCGCCCAGGCCGAGATCGAGGATCGCGAGAAGCCGGGCGCCTTCCACCGCATCCGCTTTCATCACGAACGCGGTCCGATCGAGATCGACACCACCCGCCCCGAGCTGATTCCGGCCTGCGTCGCCCTGGTCGCGCATCCCGACGACGAGCGCTACCGGCCGCTGTTCGGCAGCGAGGCGCTGTCGCCGCTGTTCGGCGTGCGCCTGCCGGTGGTGGCGCACGAGCTGGCCGAGCCGGACAAGGGCACCGGCGTGGCGATGATCTGCACCTTCGGCGACGTCACCGACGTCGTCTGGTGGCGGGAGCTCAAGCTGCCCGTACGGACGGTGATCCGGCGCGACGGCACCTTCCGGCCGATTCGCTGGGGCGAGCCGGGCTGGGAGTCGGCGGACGCCGAGCGCGCGCAGGCCAGCTACGAGCCGATGGCGGGTCGCGCCGCCAACGGCGCCCGCCGGGCGATCGTCGAACGGCTGCGCGAGTCGGGCGACCTGATCGGCGAGCCGCGGCCGATCCAGCATGCGGTCAAGTTCTACGAGAAGGGCGACCGGCCGCTCGAGATCGTCAGCAGCCGGCAGTGGTTCGTGCGCACGCTCGAGCATCGCGACGAGCTTCTGGCCCGCGGCGCCGAGCTCGCTTGGCACCCCGAGCACATGGGCAGC
>JBFGLX010000494.1:0-1691 GCA_041575955.1 Thermoanaerobaculia bacterium | reverse complement strand
CGACGGCGTCACCGGGATCTTCGACCAGGAGCTCGGCGTCGACTATCGAGAGGTGCCGCACATCGGGTCGAGCCGCTTCGCGCGGCTCGGCGATCTGCTCGAGCTGCGGGTGTCGAACCAGACCGGCGCCCACCACGCCTTCCATCTACACGGCTTCTCGTTCCAGCCCCTGCGCTTCGAGAGCGGCGGCCGCAAGCTGTTCGAGTTCAAGGCGCCGGAGTTCGTCGACACGATCGACATTCCGGCCAACCGGACGCTGGTCTTTCGCCTCCGGCTTGACGACCGACCGCTGGCCGGCGGCGCCCCGGCCGGCGGCGGACTCGGACGCTGGCTGCTGCACTGCCACATCCTGCACCACGCCGCGCTCGGCATGATCTCCGAGCTGGTCGTCCTGCCGCCGGAGCCCGACAACTGAGCCGCCTCCCCGCCCGGCGCCACCCGATCGAGCCCCCCTCCGACTCCGGGCGGGGGCGTCCCTCTCCCCCGGCGAGGGGTTGGAGAGGGATCGAGGGAGAGGGGGGCGATCGGTGAGCGGCCGGCCCGCGGCCGTCGTCACCGCCGCCGGCAAGGGCATGGGTGCCGGCATCGCCAGAAAGCTCGCCGCCGCCGGCTACGACCTGGCCTTGATGTCCAACGGCGGCGGCGCGGTCGAGCTGGCGCGCGAGCTCGGGGCGGTGGCCCACACCGGCTCGGTGACCCGCGCCGCCGACCTCCAGGCGGTGGTCGATCTCTGCATGAGCACCTATCAGCGGCTCGACGGCGTGGTCAACAACACCGGCCATCCGCCCAAGGGCCCGCTGCTGGAGCTGACCGCGGAGGACTGGCACGCCGGCCTCGATCTGGTGGTCTTGAACGTCGTCGAGATGTGCCGCATCGTCACCCCGATCCTCGAGGCGTCGGGCGGCGGCTCGATCGTCAACATCTCGACCTTCGCCGCTTTCGAGCCCGATCCGGGCTTCCCGATCTCGTCCAGCTTGCGGGCGGCGCTCGGCGGCTTCACCAAGCTCTACGCGGACGCCTACGCGCCGGTGGGCATCCGGATGAACAACGTGCTGCCGGGCTTCATCGACAGCTACCCGGAGACCGAAGAGGCGGTCGCCCGGATCCCGACCGGCCGTTTCGGGACGACCGGCGAGATCGGGGCGGTGGTGGCGTTCCTGATCAGCGAGGACGCGGCGTACATCACCGGCCAGAACCTACGGGTGGACGGCGGCATCACCCGGTCGGTCTGACTCGGCCGTCACACGGCACGCCGCGAGCCGCGAAAAAGCGCGCGGACGGACCGGCGATCCGAGCGCTCAGAACTTCCAGCTGACGCCGAGCGTGGTCGAGTCGAGATCGAGGTCGAGACGCTGGTGCTCGAGCAGCACGCCGAACCCCCGGGCGAAGCGATAGCGCGCGCCGACCGCGGTCAGCAGATCGGTGTCCGAGAAGCTCTCGGCCGTGCGTACGCTTACCGGGAGGGCCTCGAGATCCGACAGGTCGCCCTCCCAGGCGAGCGCGCCGAGCTTGCCGTAGAGCGCGAAGCGATCGTTCCACGGCCACGCGGAGACCGCCGCCAGCGACCAGCCGGTGACCTCGGCCTCGAGCGGCCGGGCCACGATGTAGGCCGGGCAGATCTCGGCCTCGGGCGGGCAGGGCGAGCCGAGGTGGAGCCCCCGGAACGTGCCGAGGTCCTGGTAGCCGGCCTG
>JBFGLX010000493.1:0-1694 GCA_041575955.1 Thermoanaerobaculia bacterium | reverse complement strand
CTGCAGCAGCTCGGCCTCTCCGCCTCCCCGGGCGAGCCCGACCTGGTGCTGGCGGACTTCAGCCAGCACTCCGAGAGCGACAGCTTCCGCGCCTCGAGCCGCAAGCACCAATACTGGCGCCGCGAGCCCTCCGGCTGGCGCATCGTCTTCGAAGAAAAAATACGAGAATCCGGTAGCTCGAGATAGCGCGTAGCCGTGCGTGGATGCAAGGCGCACGACCGAGAGGCGCCGCAGGCGTACGTCTGTACGCCGAGGACGTCTCGACCGAGTGCAACGCCGCAGACGCGTGCGTCCAGGCGCTATCGCGATGAGCCGGCGGCGGCGCCGGCGGTGATCGCGTCGAACGTCCACTCGGGTCGCGGCTGCTGGGTCAAGCGGTGCTTGAGCCAGGCGACCAGATCGACCCAGATCTTCTTCTGCTCGTCGACGCTCGGCATGCTGCCGGCGCTGGGCAGCTCGATCGTCACCACCGGCAGGCCCATGTGAACCCCGGCCCAGCGCCCCAGCGAGCCGGGATAGGTGCCGAGCATGTGCAGGCTGAGCGGGCCGAGGCGCTCGGGCGGCTCGGGCGGGCCGTCGAAGTCGACGACGCTGTGCGGCGCGTGGACCGAGACCACCACGTCCGGCCGGAAGCGCGCGATCTCGGAGGCGAGCCAGGCGCTCTCGGGCTCGCTCAGGGGGCTCGAGCCCGGGTAGCGGCGCGGATTGCGCGCCGTGCGCCGCACCCAGTAGTCCTCGGTCGCGGCGTGCCAGTTGGGGCTCGGGAAGTTGCGATTCAGATCCACGCCGTTGGCATTCATCCGCTTCGCCGGCCGCTGCAGCAGGCCGTCCGGGTTGAGCAGCGGAACCACCCGCCAGTGAAAGATGCCGGAATGAAACTCGCCGAGCATCTCCATCCAGTTGAAGACGATGCTGACCGCCGAGTACTCGTCGCCGTGAATGCCGCCGACCAGCAGGACCCGGCCAAGCGGCCGGCGCCCGTCGACCGGCGGGTACTCGCGCATCAGCAGGGGCGTACCCGATACCGAGTGTCCGCCGGTCGGCCGGGCGCCGCTGTTGAGGCACTGCTCGACGCTCACGCTGCCGAGCTTGCCGCCGATCGCCTGGCAGGTCAGCACGCGCGTGCCTTCGACGGCGGAGCCGAGGAAGTCGGCGGTGGCCGGCGATCCGGTGGAGCCGGCGAGCAGTGCGACCATGAGTGCGAGGTGGCCGGAAGCTCTCACGCCGCTATTCTGACAGAAGTAGGCTGTTTGCGAGCGGTCAGCCCCACGCCCAGACGAGCTCCTGCTCGTCGTCGATCGAGCTGTGCAGATCCAGGTAGCCGTCGGCGACCAGGCGATCGATGCGGTCGTTGACCTGCTGAACCAGGGTCTCGGGGTCGAGCTCGGAGGTCTTGTCGGTCTCCTGGACGCCGACCCAGGCGTTGCGGCCGCTGTTCTTGGCGATGTAGAGGGCGCGATCGGCGATCGCCACCACCTGCTCCCAGTTCATCAGCTTCGGAGACGCCTTGGCGAACGGGTAGTAGGCGAAGCCGATCGAGCAGGAGAGCCGCGCTTCGACGTCGTTGCCGAGCTCGAAAGGATGCTCGTCGACGCTCGAGCGGATGCGATCGGAGAGGATCTCGGCCGCCCGCCGGTCGGCATAGCGGCCGACGATGAGGAACTCGTCGCCGCCCCAGCGGATGACGGTGTCGG
>JBFGLX010000492.1:0-1698 GCA_041575955.1 Thermoanaerobaculia bacterium | reverse complement strand
GGACTGGGCGGAGATGCTGCTGCGCATGTACCTGCGCTGGGCCGAGCGGCGCGGCTTCGAGTCCGAGATGCTCGATCGCCTCGACGGCGAGGAGGCGGGCATCAAGAGCGCCACCTTCGCCGTCCGGGGCGAGTACGCCTACGGCTTCCTGAACGGCGAGAACGGCGTCCACCGCCTGGTGCGCATCAGCCCGTTCGATCAGCAGAGCCGTCGCCACACCTCGTTCGCCTCGGTCTACGTCTATCCCGAGGTCGACGACGAGATCGAGGTCGAGGTCGACGACAAGGACCTGCGCATCGACACCTTCAGGTCCTCGGGCGCCGGTGGCCAGCACGTCAACAAGACCGAGTCGGCGGTGCGGATCACCCACCTGCCGACCAACATCGTCGTCTCGTGCCAGAACCAGCGCAGCCAGATCAAGAACCGCGCCACCGCCATGAAGATCCTGCGCGCCCGGCTCTACGATCTCGAGCTGCAGAAGCGCGCCGAGGAGACCGCCAAGCGCGAGGGGGAGAAAAAGGAGATCGCCTGGGGGAGCCAGATCCGGAGCTACGTGCTGCAGCCCTACCAGATGGTCAAGGACCATCGCACGAAGATCGAGGTCGGGGACGCCCAGCGGGTGCTCGACGGCGGCATCGACGACTTCATCGAGGGCTGGCTGGCCGAGTCGATGGACTCCGCCCTCGAGATCGGCTAACCGCGGGGACGGCGCGCGACTCCGTTGAATCCCGACTCATGACGCTCGCCATCGACTACGTCTCGCCCCTGCCGCCGGTGCGATCGGGGATCGCCGACTACAGCCGCGACCTGCTGGTCGAGCTGGCCAGCCGGGCCGACGTGCGGGTGATCCAGGTGCCCGACCAGCCGGTCGCCGACGAGATCCGCGAGCGCTGGCGGCCGGTGCCGGCCGATCGCTGTGGCGAAGACGGCCGGCTGCCGCTCTATCAGATGGGCAACAACAAGCATCACGCGGGCGTGCTCGACCTGGCGCTCGAGCGGCCCGGCGTCGTCACCCTGCACGATCTCGTGCTGCACCATCTACTGGTCGAGCGAACGCTCGCCCACGGCGACCTCGAGGGCTACCAGCGCCGGCTGGCCGCCGACCACGGCTGGATCGGCGAGGCCGCCGGCCGGGCGCGGCGCTGGGGCGAGATCGGCAACGCCGCGCTGTTCGAGCTGCCGGCGCACCGCGAGCTGATCCGGCGCCAGCGCGGGCTGCTGATGCACAGCCGCTGGGCGGCGGACCTGGTGCTCGAGGACGACCCGGACGTCGCCGTTCGGGTCGTGCCGATGGCGATGCCGCTCGGCGAGCCGGCCGACGCCGCCGCCGGCAAGGCGTTCCGGCAGCGCCATTCGCTGCCGCTCGACCGGCCGCTGCTCGGCTCGTTCGGCTTCCAGACGCCGATCAAGCGCACCGAGGTGGTGATCGAGGCGCTGGCGCGTCCCGAGCTCGCACGCGCGCATCTCGTGATCGCCGGCGAGGTGGCCGGCGCCCTCGATCTCGAGGCGAAGATCGCCGCGGCCGGGGTGGGCGATCGCGTCCACGTCACCGGCTTTCTGGACTACGACGAGTTCCTGGCCGCCATCGGCGCCTGCGACGTGTGCGTCAACCTGCGCTATCCGACCGCGGGCGAGACCTCGGCCTCGCTCCTGCGGGTGCTCGCCGTCGGGCGCGCCGTCGCCGTCTCCGACTACGCG
>JBFGLX010000491.1:0-1724 GCA_041575955.1 Thermoanaerobaculia bacterium | reverse complement strand
TTCCAGCCCGCCGGCCACGACCGGACCTACGCCGAGCTCGGCCCGGAGATCAAGGACCGCATCGGCCACCGCGGCCGCGCCTGGCGTGCGCTGCTGGACGAGCTGGGAACGTAGGGGCGGGGCTTGCCCTCGGCTACGACTGGAGCCAGAGGAGGATGGCTTTCTGGACGTGGAGGCGGTTCTCGGCCTGGTCGAAGATGCGGCTCTGGGGGCCGTCGGCGACCTCGGCCGAGACCTCCTCGCCGCGGTGGGCCGGCAGGCAGTGGAGAAAGACGGCCTCCGGCCGCGCCCGGGCCATGAGCTCGGCGTCGACCGTGAAGCCGACGAACGCCCGCCGCCGGGCTTCGGCCTCGTCCTCCTGGCCCATCGAGGCCCAGACGTCGGTGTAGACCGCCGAGGCGCCCGCGACCGCCGCGGCCGGTTTCTCGGTCAGCTCGATCGCGGTGCCGGCCCGCTCGGCGTCGCGGCGCGCCGCCTCGAGGTAGCCCTGGGCGACGCGAAACCCGGTCGGCGAGGCGATCGCGACGTCCATCCCCACCTTCGCGGCGCCGAACAGCAGGGAGTGGGCGACGTTGTTGCCGTCGCCGACGTAGGCGAGCTTGCGCCCGGCGAGGTCGGCGCCGAAGATCTCGCGCAGGGTCAGGAAGTCGGCCAGGCCCTGGCAGGGGTGGAGGTCGTCGCTCAGCCCGTTGATCACCGGCACGGAAGCGTTCGCCGCCAGATCGAGCACGTCCTGGTGGGCGAAGGTCCGCGCCATGATGCAGTCGACGTAGCGCGACAGCACCCGGGCGGTGTCGGCGATGGTCTCGCCACGGCCGAGCTGGACGTCCCGGCCGGAGAGGAAGAGCGCGTGCCCGCCGAGCTGGGTCATGCCGACCTCGAAGCTGACCCGGGTGCGGGTGGACGACTTCTGGAAGATCATCGCCAGGCTGCGGCCCGCGAGCGCGGTCGCGAAGCGCGCCGGCTCGGCCTTGATCTCGGCCGCCAGCTCGAACAGCCGCTCGACGTCGGCGCGGCTCAGGTCGTGAATGGAAATCAGGTCGCGTTTGGCCAAGGGTCTCTCCGTTGCGTCGACGTCGCGTGGGATCGGGGATCGCTCGCGACCGCTGCAACCGCGATTGTAGCGGTCGTCAGAATCGGCAGCCTCGGGGCAGCGGCTCCTGGGCGGCGGCGGCCGACGCGAAACCGGCTTCGAGATCGACGAGCTCGAAGCCACCGGCGACCGAGCCCTTCGCCGCCCGGCCGCCGTAGCCGCCGGGGTGCATGTGGGCCCGCACCCAGACGAGCTGGTCGGTAGCCACCTCGACCGGCCCGCCGGGGCGCACGAACGGCTGCTCGTCGACGTGGCTGTGGGTCAGGACCCGCCGGTAGAGGAGCTCGCCGTCTTCGCTCAGCACCTCCCACCAATCGGCGTACCGGTCGCAGCCGGTGTCGGGGCTCGAGATGCCGACCTCGAACGTGTAGGCGCCCGGCTCGCCGGTCGCTTCGACCGAGACCACGTCGGCCAGCGGCTCGGCCGCGCCGCACGCCGTCGACAGCGCGGCCAGGATCGCCAGCCCCAGGGCTCGCCGGACCAGCGCCGGGAACGTCGCACCCTCGAGCACGGGGCGATTCTACCCGGTCGCCCCGCACGAGGGGAGCGCCGGTACGCCCCCCGGTCACTCCTCGACCAGCGGCAGGCCGGTCACGACCTCCAGGCGCCCGTCCGCGAACACCACCGTGTC
>JBFGLX010000490.1:0-1726 GCA_041575955.1 Thermoanaerobaculia bacterium | reverse complement strand
GGCTTGAGCGGCCACCTGCAGAGGCTGTCGCCGTTGATCACGACGACGGTCTGCGCCCCCTCGAGGAAGCGCTGCAGCGGCCCCAGCGCGCCGAGCGTGCCGAGCAGCGTCTCCTCCTCGGAATAGGTGAGGGGCATGCCGACGAAGGCGCCTCCCAGCTCGCCGCGGATGCGATCGCCGAGATGGTGGAGATTGAGCGCCGCCCCCTCGCAGCCGGCGGCAGCGAGCTGGCCCAGCGTGTGCGCGACGAGCGGCCGCCCCGCGACCGGCAGCAGCGCCTTGGGCGCCAGGTCGGTCAGCGGCCGGAGACGGGTCCCGAGGCCCGCCGCCAGCACGACGGCCCGGAACCCGGCCGGGGTCAAGGGAAGACCATCTCGGCCGGCGCCTCCGGGTGGCCGGCGCGGAAATCCTCGTAGAGCTCGAGATAGTTGCGCCGCTCCGCGGCCTCGGCGTCGAAACCGCAGCGTCGGGCGAGCCTGGCGGCCGCCGCGCCCTCGAACTCCGCGAAGTCGCCGATCGGGGTGTGGTCGAGGGCGACGACCACGCCTCCCAGCTGCCACTCCTCGCGGTACTTCTGGTAGCGGTCGACGATCTCGAAGCCGACGCTCTCGAGGATCTTGCGCAGCGCCTCGGCGTCGTCGGCCCGGACCTCGTGCTCCACCCGCTCCTTGACGCCGGCGTCGAAGCTCGCCGGCCCCTTGTAGGTCAGCCGGGCGCCGGAACCGTCGATCCGCAGCCGCAGCAGGCAGCCGGCCGCGACCAGGCGGCCGTCCCGGTCGAGCACCAGGTTGTCCTCGAACGACGCCGGCCGCAGGCGCTCGGCCTCGAGACCCCGCAGCCGCTCGCGCAGCTCGCCGAGGTCGGGGCAGGGAAACTTGAGCTCGCGCTCGAGCGGCGCGTCGCCGCTCATGGGGACTGCGGCCCGTCGGCGCCGACCCGGTCGAGGAGGCGGACGATCGTCTGGATGCCCTTGTAGAAGTGGCTGATGTTGAACTTCTCGTTCGGCGAGTGCAGGCGGTCGTCGGAGAGGCCGAAGCCGATCAGGAGGATCGGCACCTCGAGCACGCTCGAGAAGGTGGCCACCACCGGGATCGAGCCCCCCTCGCGGATCAGCACCGGCGGCTTTCCCCACACGTCCTCCTGGGCCGCCTTCGCCGCCTCGGCGATCGGCCCGCCGGTTTCGATCAGCACCGGCAGGGCGTCGTGCAGCGCCTCGACCTGCACCGTGACGCCGGCCGGCGTCACCTCGCGGACGTAGTCGGTGAAGAGCCGGGCGATCTTCGCCGGGTCCTGGTTCGGCACCAGGCGCATCGAGACCTTGGCGCCGGCCCAGGCGGGCAGCACCGTCTTCGCGCCCTTCCCCTGGTAGCCGCCGAAGATGCCGTTGACGTCGCAGGTCGGCCTCCCCCAGACCCGCTCGAGCGTCGAGAAGCCCTCCTCGCCGAAGGTGGACGGCACCCCCAGCTCGCGCCGGTAGGCCTCCTCGTCGAAGGGCAGCTCGCGGATCGTCTCGCGCTCGGCCTCGCTCAGCGGTTGGACGTCGTCGTAAAAGCCGGGGATCCGCACCTTCCCGGTCACCGGGTCGCGCAGCCGCGCCAGGATCTCGGCCAGCGCGTTGGCGGGATTGGCGACGGCGCCCCCGAAGGTGCCCGAGTGGAGGTCGCGCTCGGGACCCTTGACCTTTACCTCCATGTAGGCGAGGCCCTTCAGGCCGTAGAGCAGCGCG
>JBFGLX010000489.1:0-1749 GCA_041575955.1 Thermoanaerobaculia bacterium | reverse complement strand
CCGAGCTCAGGTCGTTCATGTCCATGTACTGGAACGTGTTCTCCATGTGGCTGACCGGGTTGGCGCCCATCAGGACGACCGCCACCAGGTAGCCGCCGTAGATCCCGAGCGCGTCGGCGATCAGCACCAGCAGCGGCAGCATCATCGTCAGCGCCCAGACCCTCGGTACCACCAGGTAGTGCACCGGGTCGGTCGCCATCACCTCGAGCGCGTCGATCTGCTCGGTCACCCGCATGGTGCCCAGCTCGGCGCCCATCGCCGAGCCCACCCGGCCGGCGATCACCAGGCCGGAGAGCACCGCTGCCAGCTCGCGCACCATCGACAGCGACACCAGCGACCCGACCCAGCGCTCGGCCCCGAATCGCGACAGCACGGTGAACGTCTGGAGCGCCAGCACCGCGCCGGTGAAGAGCGCCGTGAGCAGCACCACCGGCAGCGAGTCGACCCCCACCCGCACCATCTGCCGGAAGAGCTCGCGCACGTCCCACGGGCGGCGCGGAGTCCACGCCAGCGTGCGCCAGAAGACCTGGGCGAACCGGCCGACCTCGCGGAAGAAGGTCTGGAGCGGAGCGAACGTCATCGGGCGTCGATCATTCCCGACCGCGCGGCCGGGCGCAAGGCGGGTCCGTTTGGCCCCACTCCCGCCTCGGGCGACGGGACGCATCTCTACGCCGTCGGCAACGCGGCCGACGCCGTGGTGGCCTTCCGGGTCTGCAGCCCGAGCGTGGACGGCACCGACCTGGTGCTCCCGAACCAGACCGTCAGCACCCAGAAGTCCGAGCTCGCCTGCAAGTCGATCACCGCGGCCGACTACGACGGCATCGCCGGCGGCGACGTCGTGTTCACGGCGTCGCTGATCGTCCTCGAGAGCGAGTTCGAAGTGGCCGGCGGCATCTTCGCCGCGGTCAACCCCTGAGCCGCGCGCATCGAGACTTGGCCAAGCGGGAATTTGACTTTCCCGAGCGGCCGTCGATACTGGCGGCATCCGTTGGCTTGGAGGACGCCTTGGCTGATTGTGTCTACTGCGGCAAGCGCGCGCGCCTGTTCTCGAGGCGCCATCCGGACTGTCACCCGCGCCTGATCGACGATCGCCGCTGGTGCAGCCGGCGCCGGCTCGAGGAGCGCCGGAAGCGCACGCTGCCGGTGGCCGGAGAGTGGCGGCGCGCCGAGCGCCGGCGGCCGGACGAGCGGCGCTACGGACGGGACCGCCGGGCTCCGGCCTGGTCCGGCCCCCGCCGCCTCGGGGTCTGAGGCCCTCTTGACCGGGGTCACGGCGGCGCCCGTGGCCGCGGGCTGCTAGTATCGGGCCACATTTTCGTTGTTGCGGCTTGGGGCAGGGCTGGCCCGGCATCGAGCGGCGACCCATGGCGGCAAGGCACCCGACAGGCGGCGGCAGCCTCAGGCTCGAGAACGGATCGCGGATCGCGGTCGTCGGGGCTGGGCCAGCGGGCTCGTTCTTCAGCTATTTCCTTCTCGAGACGGCCCGCAAATTGGCGCTGGAGCTCGAGGTCGACATCTACGAGCCGCGAGATTTCTCCCGCCCGGGCCCCGGCAGCTGCAATATGTGCGGCGGCATCGTGTCCGAGTTGCTGTTGCAGAAGCTCGCCGCCGAGGGCATCAACCTGCCGGCCGCGGTGATCGAGAAACGCATCGATTCCTATTACCTGCACATGGACGTGGGCACGGTGCGCATCGACGCGCCGGGCCGGGAGAAGCGGATCGCGGCGGTCCATCGCGGGGCCGGACCTG
>JBFGLX010000488.1:0-1752 GCA_041575955.1 Thermoanaerobaculia bacterium | reverse complement strand
TGGCAAGGTCGTGCGCCTGCGGGATCTCGGGCCGGTGGTGGCGCTCGAGAGCCTGCCGCGGCTCTTTTCGAGCGGCGCTTTGGATCCCGAATCGACCATGCTCGAATCGCCGCTTCCGGACCGACCGGCTCCGGAGCTCGGTCTCGACGCGCTGCCGCCGACCAGCCCGCCCCTCGCTCGAGCTCCGGCCGAGGACGAAGACCCGCTGACCGAGGTGATCGCGGAGTGGCTGCGCTCGTACGGCCCGCTCTCCCGGGACCTCCTGGAGACGACGTTCGACCTGCCGGCCGCGCGGCTGGAAGAGGCGCTCACGTCGCTGGTCGAGGACGAGCGGCTGGTGGTCGACCGCTTCGGCGCCGACGAATCGGCGGTCGAGATCTGCGACGCCGAGAACCTCGAGCGCCTCCTACGGCTCATGCGCGCCGACGCGCGGCCGGCGTTCGAGGCCTTGCCGCTCGAGCGGCTGCCGCTCCAGCTGGCCGTGCAGCAGCGGCTCGGCACGACCGGCGCCGGCCTGCGCGAGCTGCAGCAGGCGCTCGAGGCGCTGCTGATGAGCTCGGCGCCCGCGGGCCTCTGGGAGACCGACCTGCTGCCGGCGCGGCTCGAGCCCTACTATCCGTCGTGGCTCGACAGCCTGCTGCAGGAGAGCGACCTCGCGTGGGTGGGCACCGGCCCGGGGCGGTTGACGTTTCTCTTCCCTTCCGACCTCGATCTGCTGGGCGCCGTCGCGGAGGCCGAAGCGGCCGGCGCCGAGAGCCTCCTCCCCGCGGGCTCGCTGCCCGAGAACGGAGCCCGCTTCGGCTTCTCGGAGCTCGCCGAGAGCTCGGGCCTCGACACGGCCGCGCTCACCGAGCGGCTCTGGGACGAGGTCTGGCGGGGGCACGTCAGCAACACCGGCTTCTCGGCCGTCCGGACCGGCGTTCTGGGCGGTTTCAAGCCCGTCGAGGTGAAGCCGTCGGCTCCGGCGCGCCGCCGCGGCTCGGGGCGGCGCAGCTTCGAGCGCTGGCGCGGCTCGCGCCCGTTCGCCGGCGACTGGTACCGGCTGAGCGGCGAACAGGGGGGCGAGACGGAGCTCGACGCCCTCGATCTCGAGGAGCTCAACAAGGATCGCGTGCGGGTGCTCCTGGACCGTTACGGCGTCCTCTTCCGTGAGCTCCTGGCGCGCGAGCCGCCGCCCTTCCAGTGGTCGAGCGTCTTCCGCAGCCTGCGGCTGATGGAGCTTTCGGGCGAAGTGCTGGCGGGGCAGTTCTTCGAGGGCGTTCCGGGCCTGCAGTTCGCTTCGCCGGCCGCCTACCGGCGGCTGCGCGAGGGCCTGCCCGAGGACTCGATCTTCTGGATGAACGCGGCCGACCCGGCGTCGCCCTGCGGCCTGGCGCTCGAAGCGCTCAAGGGCGACTTCCCGCGCCGGGTGCCGTCGAACCACCTGGTCTTCCACGGCTCGCGCCTGGTCCTGGTCTCCCAGCGCAACGGCGGCGAGCTCGACGTCCGCGTCGAGCCCGAGCACCCCCACCTGATCGACTACATCGGCTTCATGAAGGTGCTCCTGACCCGTCAGTTCAAGCCGCTCAAGCTCATCGAGCTCGAGACCATCAACGGCCAGCCGGCGCCCGAAAGCCCGTACGCGCCGACCATCGCCGGGGCGTTCACCAGCACCCGCGACCATCGCTCGATCAAGCTCCGGAGGCGGTACTGAGGGACGGTTCCGAAGCTCGAGGATTGTCGGGAGTGAGAGCTATCGACGCATTGAAATGT
>JBFGLX010000487.1:0-1754 GCA_041575955.1 Thermoanaerobaculia bacterium | reverse complement strand
GCTCCGGCGAGGAGAGCATCGAGCAGACCCGGGTCAACGAACGGCACATGCTGCCCTACTTCAACCTCTCGCAGACGATCTTCCAGGGGCTTCGCGCTCTCCTCGACGACCAGGTGGCGGCCGAGCGGCGGCCGGCGGCGGTGGTCCGGCTGCGGCGCTACACCGGCCTCGAGGACGGCTACGTCCCGCTTGCGGATCAGGCGATCGCCTACATCCGCGCGCGACTGGAGAAAGAGGAGCTACTCGGGCCCTTTCAGGGCGAGCTCGACCGCGACCTCGAGAACGCGCCCCGCTTCATCGGTGGCATCGGGCAGCTGTTCCAGAAGTACCAGATCGACGGCTGGGAGGAGGCCCACGCGCTCTTGCAGGAACAGCTCGACCGCTACGCCGCCTTCGTGCGCGCAGAGGTCCAACCGCGCGCCCGTCAGGACTACCGCCTGCCGCCCGAGGTCTACGCTTCCAACCTGCAGGGCTTCGGCGTCGACCTCCCGGTCGGCGAGCTGGTCAGCCGCGCCAAGGTCGCGTTCCGCGAGATCCAGAACGAGATGCAGGCGATCGCCACCCTGCTGGCCGCCGAGCGCGACCTGCCGTCGAGCGACTACCGCGACGTGATTCGCGGACTCAAGGCCCAGCAGCTGGTCGGCGACGAGATCCTCCCTCACTACGAGGCGCGCATCGCTCAGCTCGAAAAGCTGATCCGCGAGCACGGCGTCGTCACGCTGCCCGAGCGGGCGATGCGGATCCGCGTCGCCAGCGAGGCCGAGAGCGCCGCCGTTCCGGCGCCCAACATGCGGCCGCCGCGGATGATCGGGAACACCGGCGAGATGGGCGAGTTCGTCCTGCCGCTGCGAATCCCCGGCGGCGCAGGCGAAGGGGAGATGCAGCTCGACGACTTCACGTTCGAGGCCGCATCCTGGACCCTGACCGTGCACGAGGGCCGGCCCGGACACGAGCTGCAGTTCGCGTCGATCGTCGAGAAGGGCATCTCGAAGGCGCGCGCGCTGTTCGCCTTCAACAGCACCAACGTCGAAGGCTGGGCGCTCTACGCCGAGGCCGAGATGAAGCCCTACCTGCCGCTCGAGGGACAGCTCATCTCGCTGCAGCATCGCCTCCTGCGAGCCGCCCGCGCCCACCTCGACCCCCTCCTGCAGCTGGGCGAGGTGACGCCCGCGGAGGTCCAGCGCATCCTCGAAGAGGAGGTCGTCCTGTCGACGGCGGCGGCGACCTCCGAGGTCCAGCGCTACACCTTCCTGGCCCCCGGCCAGGCGACCTCGTACTTCACCGGCTATCAGCGGCTGATGGAGCTGCGCACCGACGTCGAGAGGAAGCTCGGAGACGAGTTCGACCGCAAGGCGTTCCACGACTTCGTGCTGGCGCAGGGGCTGCTGCCGCCGGCCCTGCTCAGGCAAGCGGTGATGGAGGAGTTCGGAGGGGGCTAGCGTGATGGCTCGCGTTCCCTACGACGATTTCGCCGCGCTCTACGACGCCTGGGTCGACAGCGTCCCGATCACCGGCGAGATGCGGGAGTTCTACGTCGAGCTCCTGAGCGCGAGCGAGGGGCCGGTCGTCGAGCTCGGGGTGGGCAACGGGCGGATCTGCGTCGAAGTGGCGCGCCGCGGCCGGCGGGTGATCGGGGTCGATTCGTCGACGGCGATGCTCGAGCTCTGCCGCGAGCGCGCCGAAGAGGCCGGCGTCGGCGACCGTCTCGAGCTGATCCAGGCCGACTTCCGCGACTTCGCGCTGGCCGAGCCGGC
>JBFGLX010000486.1:0-1765 GCA_041575955.1 Thermoanaerobaculia bacterium | reverse complement strand
GCGCGAGCCAGCCCCGGACGGGGGACCTGCCAACCCCCAACCCCCGGACCTGGCCCCGCCCGTGGCACGGCGCACCGGCGGGCTCCACGCCGGGGCGCAGTAGAATCCGTCCGGCCCGCGAGCCGCGGAGCCGGGAGGAGACCCCATGCATCGTGTCCTGTACGTCGCCATCGCCGTGACGCTCCTGCTGCCGCGAAGCTCGGCCGCGGAGACGGCCCCCAGCCCGACCGCCACCCAGACGGCGGCGATCGCCTCGATCGAGGCGCAGGCCGCGGACCTGATCGACCTGAGCGACCAGGTCTGGCGCTTCGCCGAGACCGCGTTTCGCGAGACCCGCTCGGCCAAGGTGCTGGCCGACCACGCCGAAGCCCACGGCTTCAGCGTCGAGCGCGGCGTCGCCGGCATGCCGACCGCGTTCATCGCCAGCTACGGCAGCGGCCACCCGATCATCGGCGTCATGGGCGAGTACGACGCCCTGCCCGGGATCTCGCAGAAGCCCCAGCCGACCAAGGAGCCGTACGAGGAGGGCGCCGGTGGCCACGGCTGCGGCCACAACCTGTTCGGCGCCGCCAGCCTGGGCGCGGCGATCGCGGTCAAGGAGCTGATCGAGGCCGGCGAGCTCGCCGGCACGGTCCGCTTCTACGGCACCCCGGCCGAGGAGGCGTTCGGCGGCAAGCTCTACATGGTCCGCGAGGGCCTGTTCGACGACGTCGACGTCGCCCTCGCGTGGCACCCGAGCTACGAGAACTCGGCCGACACCCGCAGCAGCCAGGCGATGGTCGATTTCGCGGTCGAGTTTCGCGGCCAGGCGGCCCACGCCGCCAGCGATCCGTGGAACGGCCGCAGCGCCCTCGACGCGCTCGAGCTGTTCACCTTCGCGCTCAACCAGATGCGCGAGCACGTCCGGCCGACGGTGCGCATGCACTACACGATCGTCGAGGGCGGCGACGTCCCCAACGTCGTGCCCGAGCGGGCCAGGCTCTGGTGCTGGCTGCGCGACTCGAAGCACACGAGCGTCAACGAGCTGCTCGAGCGCGCCCGGGCGATCACCGCGGGCGCGGCGCTGGCGGCCGGTGTCGAGGGCGAGCTGCGGGTCCAGTCGGGCGACTACGAGATGCTGGTCAACATGACCGGCGCGCGACTGATCCACGACAACATGAAAGCGCTCGGACCGATCCCGTTCACCGCAGAGGAGCAGGAGTTCGCCAGGGCGATCCAGCGCGCCACCGGCGTCGAAGAGACCGGACTCAAGACCGGGCTCGAGCCGCTCGACGAGAGCCCGGGCGACCCCGAGGGCGGCTCGACCGACGTCGCCGACGTCAGCTGGGTGGTGCCGACCCTGCACCTGTCGGTCACCACCTCGCCCTACAAGGCGCCCTGGCACGCCTGGCCGGTGGTCGCCTCCGGCGGCATGTCGATCGGCCACAAGGGGATGCTCTACGCCGCCAAGGCGCTGGCGGCGACCATGGTCGACCTGTTCGAGGACGCCGAGGCGCGCGCCGCCATCCGCGCCGAGTTCACGGAGAAGACCGCGGGCTTCACCTACGAGGGCTACATCCCCGACGGACCGCCACCGATCCCGGCGGAGTAGCCGGCCCGTTCGGCCCCCCTTACCTACTCGAACTCCTCGGGCTCGAGGCGGCCGTAGATGCTCTCGCGCAAGCTGCGCTCGCCTTCGAAGTCGCCCTCGAGATAGAGGACGTCGGCGAGCTTCAAGAGGACGCGGCCGGTCCGGACGGGCTCCGTCCGCAGGCGCTCGTAGATC
>JBFGLX010000485.1:0-1787 GCA_041575955.1 Thermoanaerobaculia bacterium | reverse complement strand
GGCGGCAGCGCCATCGCCAAGAGCCTCGACAAGATCATCGCCATGGGCGCCAAGCTCGCCGCCCATCTGCTCGAGGTGTCGGACACCGACCTCGAGTTCGGCGACAACGAGTGGTCGGTCAAGGGCTCGCCGGACAAGAGCGTCGCCTGGGGCGACGTCTGCCTGCAGGCCTACCTCGCCCACAACATCCCGGAGGGGGTCGAGCCCGGTCTCGAAGAGACCACGTTCTACGATCCGGCCAACTTCACCTATCCGTTCGGCACCCACGTCGCGGTGGTCGAGGTCGACGCCGAGACCGGCGAGGTCGAGATCCTGCGCTACGTCGCGGTCGACGACTGCGGCGTGCAGATCAACCCGATGATCGTCGAGGGGCAGGTGCACGGCGGCCTCGCCTACGGTATCGGCCAGGCGCTCTGGGAGGAGGCGGTCTACGACCAGCAGGGCCAGATGCTGACCAGCACGCTGCTCGACTACGCCCTGCCCAAGGCGCACAACCTGCCTTCGTTCGAGCTCGACCACACGGTCACGCCCTGCCCGCACAACCCGCTCGGGGTCAAGGGCATCGGCGAGGCGGGCACGATCGCCTCACCAGCGACCATCGTCAACGCGGTGGTCGACGCCCTGCGCCCGCACGGAGTGAGACACCTGGACATGCCGCTGACGCCGGAGAAGGTCTGGCGCGCGCTGCAGCACGGGGAGGACGCCTGATGTACCCGGCCAGCTTCGACTACGTCCGCGCCACCAGCGCCCAGGAGGCGGTGGATCTGCTGGCGCAGAACGCCGGCGCCAAGCTCCTGGCCGGCGGCCACAGCCTGATCCCGATGATGAAGCTGCGCCTGGCGCATCCGGCCAAGCTCATCGACATCGGCCGCATCGCCGAGATCCGCGGCATCTGCGAGCAGGACGGCGCCCTGCGCGTCGGCTCGCTTACCACCCACAGCGAGATCCACGGCTCGGAGCTGGTGCGGGGCAAGTGCCGCATTCTCGCCGAGGCCGCCGGCAAGATCGGCGACCCGGCGGTGCGCAACAAGGGCACCATCGGCGGCAACATCGCGCACGCCGATCCGGCCTCCGACCTGCCGGCCGTGCTGGTGGCGGTGGGCGCCACCGTCCATCTGCTCGGCCCGGGCGGCACCCGCGCCGTCGCCGCCGCCGACTTCTTCACCGGTCTCCTGACCACGGCGATCGAAGCGGGCGAGCTCATCACCGAGGTCGAGGTGCCCGCCTGCTGCGAGAACGGCTCCGGCTGCGCCTATCTCAAGGTCGAGCACCCGGCGTCGGGCTATGCCGTCTGCGGCGCGGCGGCGGTGGTCAAGATGGAGGACGGCGCCTGCACCGCCGCGAGCCTGTGCTTCAACGGCGTCACCCCGGTGGTCTTCGACGCCTGGCCGGACGCCAGCCCGCTGGTCGGGACCTCGGCCGACGACGCGGCGATCGCCGCCGCCATGGCGTCCCTGTCGATCGACGAGCCGATGGGCGACCTCCACGCCTCGGGCGAGTACCGCGTGGCGCTGGCGCGAGCCTACGGCAAGCGGGCGCTGGTCAAGGCGCGCGACCGGTCGTAGCGGATCGCCCCTCGGGTTTTCGAGAGGGATCGGGCTAGCGCCGATCGGTCACCGGCGACGCGCCGGCCGCGATCACCTTCGCGACCGGCGCCTGCGCCAGCAGCTCGTCGAGTCGCTCGCCGGTCTCGACGGCGTCGAGGGCGGCCGCGGGGAGATAGGCCACCAGCCAAGCCCGCTCGGTCCCCGCGCCGACCTTGACCCGCTCGCTGCCGGTGATCGGCG
>JBFGLX010000484.1:0-1795 GCA_041575955.1 Thermoanaerobaculia bacterium | reverse complement strand
CGGCCTGCCGGCGGGGGCGCTCAACGTCGTGCCCGGCCGCGGCTCGGAGGTCGGCCGGCGGCTGGTCGAGCATCCGGGCGTCGCCAAGATCTCGTTCACCGGCTCGACCGAGGTCGGCCGCGGCCTGATGAAGGACGCCGCCGACACCGTCAAGCGGGTGACCCTCGAGCTGGGCGGCAAGTCGCCCAACATCGTGTTCGCCGACGCCGACCTCGACGCCGCGGTCAAGGGCGCCTACAACGGCATCTTCTACGGCAAGGGCGAGGTGTGCGCGGCCGGCTCGCGGCTGTTCGTCGAGAAGCGCGTGCACGACGAGCTGCTCGAGAAGCTGATCGAGCGTACGAAGCGCCTGGTGCCCGGCGATCCCCAGAACCCGAAGACCAAGCTCGGGGCGCTGGTCTCGAAGAGCCAGCGCGAGAGCGTGCTCGGCTACGTCGAGATCGGCAAGGACGAGGGCGCCGAGGTCGCCCACGGCGGCCACGCGGCCGACGTCGACGGCAAGGGCTATTTCATGGAGCCGACGATCCTGACCGGCGTCGACAATCGGATGCGGGTAGCCCAGGAGGAGATCTTCGGCCCGGTTCTGGTCACGATCCCCTTCGAGGACGCCGGCGAGGCCGTCGAGCAGGCCAACAACTCGATCTTCGGGCTCGCGGCGGGCGTCTGGACGCGCGACATCGGCAAGGCCCACGCCGTGGCGGCCAAGATCAAGGCGGGCACGGTGTGGATCAACCAGTACAACTGGTACGACTCGGGCGCGCCGTTCGGCGGCTACAAGCAGAGCGGCTTCGGCCGCGAGCTGGGCTCGGCGGCGCTCGACTACTACACCGAGACCAAGACGGTCTGGGTCGGCAAGTAGCGCTGGGACCGATCGATGACTTCGACCGTCCAGCTCGAGCGCGACGGGCGCGTAGCGACGCTCACCCTCGACCGGCCGCCGCTCAACATCCTCGACCTGGCGACGATCGCCGAGCTCGGGGAGCGCATCCGGACGCTAGCGAGCGATCCGCCGCAGCTGCTCTGGCTGCGTGGCCGCGGCAAGGCGTTCTCCGTCGGCGTCTCGGTCCAGGACCATACTCCGGACAAAGTCGACGCAATGCTCTCGGGCCTTCACGGCGCCATCCTCTCGCTGATGGCACTGCCGGCGATCTCGATCGCGGTGGTCGAGGGGCACTGCCTGGGCGGCGGCCTCGAGCTGGCCGCGGCCTGCGACATGGTGCTGGCGAGCGACGCGGCGACTTTCGGCCAGCCGGAGATCCAGCTCGGCTGCTTCCCGCCGGTTGCCGCCGCCCTCTTTCCGAGCCGGCTGGGCTCGGGCCGCACGTTCGAGCTCCTGCTCTCCGGCCGGACGCTCGACGCGGCCGAGGCCGAGCGCCTCGGGCTGGTCACCTGGCGGGTGCCGGCCGGAGAGATCGCGGCCAGGATGGGCGAGCTCGCCGAGCTCGTGCTATCCAAGAGCGCCGCGGTCACGCCGCTGCTCAAGCGCGCGGTGCAGGCCGGCAGCGGCGTCTCGGCCGCCGGCGCCCTGGCCGAGACCGAGCGGATCTACCTCGAAGAGCTGACCCGAACCGAAGACATGAACGAGGGCGTGGCCGCCTTTCTCGACAAGCGGCCCCCCGTCTGGAAACACCGATAGGAGAGGCACCCATGGGCGAAGTGATTCTGCGCGAAGACGTTGGGCGAGTAGCGATCCTGACCATCAACCGTCCCGACAAGCTGAACGCCCTGAACGAGCAGGTGCGGGTCGAGATGATGGCCGAGCTCGAGGAGATCGAGACCAACGACGGCATCGGCG
>JBFGLX010000483.1:0-1813 GCA_041575955.1 Thermoanaerobaculia bacterium | reverse complement strand
GCGGCTGCGCGGAGCGTCGACCATCAGCCAGCAGCTGGTCAAGAACCTCTGGCTGTCGCCGTCGCGCAACCCGTGGCGCAAGGCCAAGGAGGTGCTGCTGACCGTGCAGCTCGAGCGTCACGTCCCCAAGCGCCGCATCCTCGAGCTCTACCTCAACGTCGCCGAGTTCGCTCCCGGCGTCTACGGCGCCGAGGCGGCGGCGTTGAACCGCTACCGCCGCTCGGCGGCGGGGCTCTCGGCGCTCCAGGCGGCCGAGCTCGCCGCCTGCCTGCCGAGCCCGTCGAGCTGCGGACCCGAGGGCGGCAGCAAGGCCTACCGGGAGCGGGTGGAGCGCATCCGCCGGCGGGTCGAGAAGGCGAGCTGGGTCAAGCGCGAGCTGTAAGGCTCGATCGGATCTCCACCCCTCATGGCACATGCTCGGTAGGAACAGGCCGGATCAGCGCGTAGAGGTTGAAGCGGTCGCCGGCGCGACCGGAGTAGAGCTCGAAGCCCTCGGCGCCGGATGATTCGATCAGGGCGCCGATCTCGTCCGGGCCGCTCCAGTGGCAGTAGCGGACGGCCCCGAGGTCGTCGCCGGCGTCGTCGCCCCAGGCGAGCAGGAAGTCGCCCTCCTCGAGCTGGCCGAGATCGACCGGATCGCTCGTCGCGCGGTTGAACGATTCCCAGGCCACCATGCGGCGCCGGAAGCGGTCGTGCACGGCGAACTGCCAGAAGGCGACCGCGACCAGTCCTTCCGGCGCGGCCAAACCGACGAGATCCCGCAGCAGCCGAGCGCGCAGCCGCAAGCTCGGCACGTGGTGGAGCAGGCCGAACGCCGCGACCAGGTCGAAGCGCCGGCCGCCGACGCTCGCCGGCGTCTCGCGGATGAGATCGGCCTCGAGGCATTGCCCGTGCACTCCGGGCAGCTGAGCGAGCCTCGACCGGGCGAGTTCGAGCAGCTCCGGGCTCGCATCTACGCCGACGTAGTCGAAGCCGCCGAGACGATCGTGCAGGAAGCTGGCAAAACGCCCGTTGCCGCAGCCGGCGTCCAGCACCGAGAGACGCCTGCCCGAGGCGGTCGGAGCGATCGTCTCGACGACCCGCTCCCAACCCTGCCAGGGCCGGTCCCGCGCCCGGTCGAACTCGCCGGCCCGCTCAGTGTAGAACTCCCGGTTGAGACGGTTCAGGCGCTCGACCGTGTCGCGGTTCATCGGGTCACGCGAAGATCCACCGATCAGAGCAGCGCCTGGAAGAGGATCATGGCGATCAGCGAGCCGCTCGCCAGCAGGCCCACGGCCGGCCGGCGGGCGTGCTGGAACGCTTCGGGCAGGAGCTCGACGAAGACCATGAAGACCATGGCGCCGGCGGCGAAGCCGACGCCGTAGGGAAGGGCCGGCCGGAAGGCGTCCACGAACAGGAACGCCGGCACCGCCATCAGCGGCTGGGGCAGCGACGAGAAGACGCTCCAGCCGGCGCAGCTCGCGATCGACGCTCCCTGCGGCCGCAGGACGGCGCTGATCGCCAGCCCCTCGGGCACGTTGTGGACCGCGATCGCGGTGGTGATCAGGGCCGCCAGGGTGAGCCCGCCCGCGAACGACGAGCCGATCGCCACCCCTTCGGCGAATGAGTGCACGGTCATCACCACGACGATCAGGAGCATCTTGCGCGCGCCGGCGCCGCGCAGCTGGCCGATCTCGAGGTCGTGCTCGCCGAGCCAGCGCTGGGTCGCCAGGATGAAGGCGACCCCGAGCAGCGTGCCGACGAAGGTCTGGAGGCTCCCGCGCTCGCTCCCTTCGGCGACCAGGCCGAAGCTCGCGCCGAGCATCAGGCCGGC
>JBFGLX010000482.1:0-1831 GCA_041575955.1 Thermoanaerobaculia bacterium | reverse complement strand
GCCGCTCGAGGGCGTGGTGCTCGAGGTCGAGAGCCTGGCGCCCGACAACGACATCCGGCTCGAGCTGGGCGGCGACGAGCGCACCAGCCCGTTCGAAGCCGGACGCTACGGGCGCGAGGGCACCGCCGTCGTGACGCTCGAGCCCGAGGGCTACGATCGCGTGAGCTTCGACGACGGCAAGCCGGTGTTCGTCTACACGCTCGAAGTCGCCACCTCGAACGGCCGCGCCGAGCTCGGCAAGAACGGCAAGCCGCTGCTGCCGTTCGTCTACGGGGGCGTGGCGATCGCGTATCTCGGGCGCCACGAGCAGCTCGAGGGGGAGGCCCACCATCGCGTGGCCTGGGTGTCGGTGACCGCCGATCCGCGCGTCGCCGCCGGCGGGACCCTGCCCCTGGTGGCGGAGGTCCGGAACACCGGCGAGAGCGCCTGGAGCTCCGAGGGGCCGCTGCCGGTCTACCTCGCCTATCGCTGGCTCGACGCCGACGGTCGCAAGCTCGAGCGAGAGGGGGTTCGCTCCGCTTTCGCGAAAGAGGTGGAGCCCGGCAAGAAGGCCAAGGTCGCGATGGAGATCCGGGCGCCGGAGGCGCCGGGACGCTACACGCTGGTGCTCGATCTCGTGCGCGAGCGGGTGACCTGGTTCTCCCGTCGGGGCGCGGACGTCCACGAGCTGGCGGTCGAAGTGACGCCGGCACAGACCGCGGCCGGGAGCTAGCCCGGCCTTCTCGACAACCTTCGCCCAGAATGCCCCAACTACCCGAATCTGCAGCCTCGATTTCGCGGGACGGCTCGTTGACGACTCGACTGGATGCCGGAGGCGCGTTGCGCGCGGGTCGGGCGGCTCGGCGCCGAGCGCCTCTCCTCGGGGCGCTGGTGCTCTGCCTGGCGGCGTGCGGCTCCGGGCGCGAGGACACCGGCCGGTCCGGCGGACGGCTCGCCGGCTCGGCGCGCGGCTGGAACGTCGTCCTGGTCTCGGTCGACACCCAGCGGCCCGACCGGCTCGGCGCCTACGGCTACGAGCGGCGCGCGACCTCGGCGCGCACCGACGCCCTGCTGCTCGGGCCGGGCGTGCGCTTCGAGCGCGCGATGTCGCCGCGCGGCGCCACCTGGCCGGCGCTGGCCTCGCTCCTGACCGGCCTCTATCCGCGCGGGCACGGCGTCATCCGCAACGGCTACGGCTTCCCGGACGACCTGCCGACCCTGCCGATCGTGCTGCAGCAGGCCGGCTACCAGACCGGGGCGTTCCTGAACAACATGCACAAGGCGAACCACCGCGGCTGGGACGAGTTCGACTACGGGCGCGGCGACGATCGCCGGCTGGTGCGCCGGGCGCTGGCCTGGAGCCGGCGGCTCGACCCGGACCGGCCCTACTTCCTCTGGGCGCACCTCTTCGGACCCCACTCGCCCTACCACATGGCCCAGCTGCTGGACGAGATCCCCGGGGCCGATCCGGCGTACGACGGTCCGATCAAGATGGGCAAGGTAGCGCTCGACCGGGTCCTGAACGACCGCATTCCGCTCGGCGACGACGACCTCGAGCAGCTCAACGCCCTCTACGACGGCGCGGTGCTGGCCACCGACCAGGCCGTCGGCCGGCTGCTCGACGGACTGCGCTCAGCGCCCGGAGCCGAGCGCACGCTCTTCATCTACACCTCGGACCACGGCGAAGAGCTCTACCAGCACCACGCCTACTTCTACCACGCCTGCTCGGTCTACCAGACCGTGCTGCACGTGCCGCTCGCCATCGTCGCCCCCGGGCTGCTGGCGCCGGGAACCGCGATCGACCAGCTGGTCGAGCTGGTCGACGTGATGCCGACCCTGCTCGAGCTGATCG
>JBFGLX010000481.1:0-1841 GCA_041575955.1 Thermoanaerobaculia bacterium | reverse complement strand
GGTTGTCGCGGGGCGGGAAGAGCAGCATGTAGGCGTTGTGGTGCTCGGTGATCACGATCGGCTCGGTCAGCGCCGGGTAGCGGGAACCGTCGGCGCCGACCAGGAAGAGATCGCCGTCGAGGTGGTGCATGTGCTCGATCGAGCCCTTGTGGGTGTTCACGCCCACCAGCAGCGGCAGCACGCTGCCCTGTTCGCGGTCGCCGAGATAGCGATCGAGGTTGCGGCGGGCCTGGAACGCCGGCGTCACCAGGGTGAGATCGAGATAGAGGTCGTCGATCGCCACCCGGTCGGCGTCGCTCTTCTGCAGCGCGAGCGGCGGGTTCGCCGCCTGGTAGCGTGGGATCAGCACCAGGCCGCTGATCAGAAGCGCCAGGATCGACCCCAGGCCGGCCAGGACGGCGAACAGGCCCCAGCGGATCGGACGGCGCCGGGAATGGACCGGCTCGGGCAGGGCGTCGACGGTCATGACAGGCTCCCGGCCCGTGAGCAGGCGCTCGAGCGCGGCAGGTCCAGCGGGCTCGGCCGAGGCGCGGTGGCGCTCGATCCGAGCCGCTCGGCCGCCGCTCGCCGCGCCTGGCGGGCGGCCCAGGCGGTCAGCGCGATGGCGCCGACGTAGGCCCAGGCTCCGAGGCCGAGGCTCATGTGCGCCCAGAAGTTGGCGATCTTCTTCGACCCCAGCACCGGTGGCGTGAAGTCGGGCACCCGGGCCATGATCGACGGGCTGCGATCGTGGCCCATCTGATAGAGGCGGTACTGCAAGAGGGCCGCCCCGCCGATGAGGGTCGCCGCCATCAGCAGGCAGAGCGCGAGCGCCGCCCGCCGGCGGGCGGCGAGCGGCAGTGCCAGGGCCACGAGGCTGAGCGCCAGGAAGGCGCCGAGGATCCACGGCGACGCCGCGAGCTCCGGCGTGTCGAGCGGCAGGTGGACGCCGACGTACTGGTTGAGGAGGTCGATCTCGTCGATGTCCCCGGCGACGCGGCCGGCGAAGACCTCGACCTCGAGCGCCTCTTCGTCCTTGTACTGTGGCGCCTCCATGCGGGTCGACCAGAGCGGCAGCAGCAGCGTCAGGCCGAGCAGGATCGAGGCGCCGGCCAGCGCCCGCCGGCCGGCCCCCGAGCCGCCCCGGTCGGGATCCCTAGCCACCGGCCGCCTCGACCAGCATCCGGCCGCGCATCTCCAGGTGGAGCGCCGAGCAGAACCAGGTGCAGTAGTACCAGTGGGTGCCCGGCTTGTCGGCGACGAAGGTCACCTCGCGGGTCTGGCCGGGATCGAGCGCCAGGTTGATGCCGTAGTCCTCGAGCGCCCAGCCGTGGCTCATGTCGCGAATGGTCTCGACGTTGGTGATCCTGACGGTGACCTTGTCGCCCTGCTTGACCGTGAAGTCGTTGAGGCCGTACTTGGAGCGGATCGCGGTCATGTAGACGTGCACCTCGTTGGGGCCGACCCGCTCGATCCGGCTCTGGTCTTCGGCGACCGCGTCCAGGGTGAGCTCCTCGACCTGGATGACGTGCGGGATCAGGTCCTCGGCGCGCATGAACACCGCGTCGTGCGGCTCGGGCTCGGCGGGAAAGGACGCCAGGACGGTCATCTTCTCGCCCGAGATGTCGATCAGCTCCTGGGCCTCGGGCATCGTCGGCCCGACCGGCAGGTACTGATCCTTGGACAGCTTGTTGAGCGCCAGCAGGTACTCGCCGGTCGGGTGCATGGTCTCGGCCAGGGTCGCCTGCGTGTGGCCGACGTTGTAGTGCACGTCGACCCGGTCGATGACGTAGGTCGGATCTCCCGCGATCGCCTTTTCGATGTTCCACTTGACGATCTGCGAGTCGACGAACAGCGAGGTG
>JBFGLX010000480.1:0-1843 GCA_041575955.1 Thermoanaerobaculia bacterium | reverse complement strand
TCCGAGCGGAACGCCTCCTTGCGGCGGAACACCAGGCCGATCGGGATGATCGGGAAGATCTCCCGCCGCCGCTCGAAGCTGCCCAGGGCCATGCGCGCCGCGCCGGTCTTGAGCTTGGCGAGCGACGGCTCGCTGTGGCTGATGCCCTCCGGAAAGATGCCGATCGAGTCGCCCTGGCCGAGCGCCTCGAAGGCGGCTTCGAAGGCGTCCACGTTGCGGCTCGCCTGGCTGGGATCGTCGATGCGCCGGTAGACCGGAATGGCTCCGGCGCCGCGCACCAGCCAGCCCAGCCGCGCGTCCGAGAACAGGGTCGACTTGGCCAGGAAGCGGACGTTGCGGCGCGCCGCCGCGATCACCAGCGCCGGGTCGAGCAGGCCGTTCGGGTGGTTGGCGACCAGCAGCGCCGGCCCCGCGGGCGGCACCTCCGGGCCGGAGACCTCGAGCCGGTAGTAGATCCGCGAAGCGGCCGAAGCGATGAGCCTGAGGACCGGCTGGAGCCACATCTCGGATCGCCCCCCTCCCCCTCGATCCCTCTCCACCCCCGCCCGGGGGGAGAGGGACGCCCCGACCCGGCATCCGCTCTGTCCAAGGACTCGACTCATCCGCTCAGAAGTGAGGGGCATGGAGATACCTAACGCCCCGCGAGCCTTATGCCCTCCCGCTCGTCGACGCGCCCCAGCAGGACCAGGCCGAGCGCGAACAGCACGAGGACGATCGCGATGCCCGCGCGCTGGGAATCGAAGAGCTGGGTCAGGATGCCGAGCAGCAGCGGGCCGAGAAACGCGGTCAGCTTGCCCGAGAAGGCGAAGAACCCGAAGAACTCGTTCTCCTTGTCGTCCGGCACGAAGCGGCCCATGAGCGATCGGCTGGCCGCCTGGTTGGGGCCGACGAAGATGCCGATGACGACGCCCGAGACCCAGAACCAGAAGCGGTTGGGCGCCAGGACCGCCAGCAGGCTCGCCGCGATCAGCCCGACGAGCGTGATCTGCAGCGTGCGCTTGCCGCCCAGCCAATCGTCGAGGAAGCCGAGGCCGAAAGCCCCCAGCCCGGAGGTGACGTTGATGACGATGCCGAAGACCAGGATGTCCTGGAGCTCGAAGCCGAAGGTGCCGGCGGCGTAGATGCCGCCGAACGCGAAGATGGTGACCAGGCCGTCGTTGTAGATCAGCCGCGCGATCAGGAAACGGACGATCTGCCGATACTTGCCGATCTCGCGGATGGTCTCCTTGAGCTGGCCGTAGGTCTCGCGCGCGATCCGCGCCGGGTCGGCGCCCTCGACCCTGTCGTCCTTGACGAACAGGAAGATCGGCACGCTGAAGACCGCGAACCACGCCGCCACCAGCAGACTGGTCGCCCGGATGTTCTCACCCTGGTCCTTGACGAAGCCGAACCACGGCACCTCGGGCTGGACCAAGGTCACCAGCGCCAGCACCAGGGCCAGCAGGCCGCCGCCGTAGCCGAGCGCCCAGCCGTAGCCCGAGATCCGGCCGATGCGGTCCGGCGGCGCGATATCCGGCAGGAAGGCGTTGTAGAAGACCATCCCCATCTCGAACGCGGTGTTGGCGAACACGAACCAGGCGAACGCCAGGAAAACCTGGCCGGCGCCGATGAAGTAGAGCGCCGTGGTGCCGGCGATGCACGCCGCCGTGGCGATGAACAGGAACTCCTTGCGGTAGCCGCCCCGGTCGGCCACCGCGCCGAGGATCGGTGACAGCAGGGCCACCAGGATCGCGGTGATGGTCACCGCCCGCGACCAGAGGGCGGTGCCCTCGATCTCGTCGCCGACGATCACCTGGGCGAAGAAGACCGGGTAGATGAACGTCACCATCAGGGTGGTGAACGG
>JBFGLX010000479.1:0-1863 GCA_041575955.1 Thermoanaerobaculia bacterium | reverse complement strand
CCCCACCCAGTACCCAAATCCCTCTCCCACCCACATGGTGGGAGAGGGACGCCGCCACCCGGCAGCCGCTTGATCGGATCGGGCAGCGGGTTAGAGCGCGGCCACCGCGCGTCGAGAGTGCGCCAGATCGTCGCTCCCGCAGGAGCGAGGCGCTGAGGCGTACGTCTGTACGCCGCAAGCGTCGAGCGACGAGGACGCGGCGAGATGGTGTGCTCCCGGCGCGCGGCGGCTACTGCAGGTAGCCCAGGGCCTTCAGCTGCTCGCGCGTCTTGTCGTCCATCTCGCGCTCCTCGCCCTCGGCCTTGTGGTCGATCAGCACCTCGAACTCGCCGCGGTACCAGTCGTTGACGGCGCGGAAGAGGCGCTCGGCGATCTCGGGCTCGGCGTCGACCAGGTTCTCGGTCTCGCCCGGGTCCCGGGCCAGATCGAAGAGCGCGAACGGATGCCCGACCTCGCCCGTGATCCAGCGCTGGACGCCGCCCTCCTTGGCGTAGATCAGCTTGTGGTCGCCGGCGCGGATGATCTTCTGCCAGAGGCCGGGGCGGCCGTAGCCGGCCTCGGAGTAGGCGTAGTTCGGCGGCTCGGCGGGCAGGGGCTCGCCGAAGAGCCTGGGCACCAGCGACCGCCCCTGCATCCACTCGCCATCGTCCAGCTCGACGCCGGCGAACTCGAGCAGCGTCGGCATCAGGTGGATCAGCATCACCGGCTCGGCGTCGACGCGCGGCTCGAGCACGCCCGGATAGTGGAAGAAGAACGGCACGTGCAGGCAGGTCTGGTAGCCGAAGCGGCCGTGGTCGAAGAAGTAGTGGTGCTCGCCCAGCGACTCGCCGTGATCGGAGGTGAACACCGTCAACGTCTCCTCGAGCATGCCGCGGCCGCGCAGGGTCGCGAGCAGCTCGCCGAGCATCCGATCGTTGTAGGCGATCTCGGCGTCGTAGCGGGCGACGTAGAACGCCAGCTCGTCACGGCCGTCGAGCACCTGGTCGCGGCCGAGCTTGACCATGTCGAACTTGTGCTTGGTGAGATCGATCGGGATGCGCACCGTCGGGTCGAAGTGCTCGTCGTCCTGGAACCTGTCCGCGTACTCCGCCGGCGGGGTGTAGGGAAAGTGCGGATCGAGGTAGTGGACCCAGAGGAACCAGGGCTTGTCGGACTCGAACTTGTCGAGAATCGAGCGCACGAGCTCGTTCACCACCCCGGCGCCGTTCGGGTCGGCGCCGTCGGCGCGCGGCGGCTGCTGCCACGATTCGACGTAGGTGTCGAACCCCTGGTCGAAGCCGAAGTCGCTCGCCACCGCGCCGTTGGCGACCACCGCGTGGGTCTGGTAGCCCCGCTCCTTGAGCGCCTCGGCCAGCATCAGGAACTTCTGCGGCAGGGGAATGCCGATCTTGCGCACGATGCCGTTGTTCTTCGGATAGGTGGCGGTGAAGATCGAGGCGAACGACGGCCCGGTCTTCGGCCACTGGACCATGGCGTTGTCGAAGCGCACCCCCTCGGCGGCGAGCGCGTCCAGCACCGGCGACGTCGCCCGCGGATAGCCGTGCATCGACAGGTGGTCGGCGCGCAGGGTGTCCATGGTGACGAGCAGGATGTTGGAGCGCTCCGGCAGGCGCCGGCCGCAGCCCCAGAGCACCAGCGCCACGGCCGGCAAGGCCACCAGCGCCGACCGGCGCAGGATCTGCCAAAAGCGGGGCGTGACGACTTGGCTCAAGGTGGCCCTTCTTTCCCTTGGATGTTGACGGGGGTTGGCGCTGCTCGCTGCCTGGGGCCGGAGGAGCTCCGGCCGGAAAGCCCCCGCATCATACGAGAAGAGCGACTGCCGGTGAAGGCTCCGGGTTTGCCGCGGCTCTGGCCGACGGGGCT
>JBFGLX010000478.1:0-1903 GCA_041575955.1 Thermoanaerobaculia bacterium | reverse complement strand
GCGAGGACGGCTTCACCGAGCGCATCATGGCCGCCTGGGGCGTCGACGGCCACAACTCGCACACCAACATCTGCTCCGCCGGCGCCCGGGCCGGCTACGCCTTCTGGTGCGGCATCGACCGGCCGAGCCCCGACCACGCGCGCGCCGAGGTCATCTTCCTGGTCAGCTCGCACCTCGAGACCGGCCACTATTTCAATCCGCACGCCCAGCGCATCATCGAGGCCAAGCAGCGGGGCGCCAAGCTGATCGTGCTCGACACTCGGCTCTCGAACACCGCTACCCACGCCGACTTCTGGCTCGCCCCGCAGCCCGGCTCCGAGGCGGCCATCCACCTGGCGATCGCCAGCTACCTGATCCGCGAGCGGCTCTACAACCGCGCGTTCGTGCGCCGCTGGTGGAACTGGCAGGAGTACCTGGAGGAGGCCCACCCGGGCCTCGAGCCGACGTTCGAGAACTTCGAGCGCATGCTCGAAGCCGCCTACGAGGACTACACGTTCGAGTTCGCGGCGGCGGAGTCGGGGATCGACGCCGGCACCCTGCGGCAGGTCGCCGAGGCGGTCTCGACCGCCGGCACCCGGCTCTCGACCCACAACTGGCGGAGCGCCGCGGCGGGCAACGAGGGCGGCTGGCAGGTCGCCCGCACCCTGTTCATGCTCAGCGCCCTGATGGGCGCGGTGGCGACGCCCGGCAGCACCTATCCCAACGCCTGGAACAAGTTCGTGCCGCGGCCGATCCGCCTGCCGCGCCATCCCGAGCAGTGGAACGAGCTGAACTGGCCGATCGAGTTCCCGCTGACCATGTACGAGCTGTCGTTCCTGCTCCCCCACCTGGTGCGCGAAGGGCGCGGTCGGCTCGAGGTCTACTTCACCCGGGTCTACAACCCGGTCTGGACCAACCCGGACGGCTTCTCCTGGATCGAGATGCTGACCGACGAGAAGAAGGTCGGGCTGCACGTGGCGCTGACGCCGACCTGGAACGAGAGCGCCTACTTCGCCGACTACGTCCTGCCGATGGGCAACGCCGCCGAGCGCCACGACCTGCACTCCTACGAGACCCACGACGCGCAGTGGCTCGGCTTTCGTCAACCCGTGCTGCGCACCGCGCGCGAGCGCCTGGGCGAGCGCGCCGGCGACACCCGGCACACCAACCCCGGCGAGGTCTGGGAGGAGAACGAGTTCTGGCTCGAGCTCTCCTGGCGCATCGATCCCGACGGCGAGCTCGGCATCCGCGGGTTCGTCGAGTCCGAGGAGCGGCCGGGCGAGCGCCTGACCGTGGACGAGTACTACCGCTGGATCTTCGAGAACTCGGTGCCGGGGCTGCCCGAGGCGGCCGCCAAGGAGGGCCTCGAGCCGCTCGAGTACATGCGGCGGTACGGCTCGTTCGAGGTCGCCCGGGACGTCGGCCCGCTCTACGAGGAGCCGGTTCCGGACGACCAGCTCGTCGACGTCGCCGAAGACGAGCGCGGCCGGGTCTACAGCCGCGCGCCGGCGCCGGCGCCGCTCAACCTGGCGCCGACCTGCGCGCCGGGGGCCGACGTCGAGGGCCGGCGCCCGGTCGGTGTGCGCGTCGACGGCGAGCTCCGCCGGGGCTTTCCGACGCCGTCGGGAAAGCTCGAGTTCTACTCCTCGACCCTGGCCGCCTGGGGCTGGCGCGACGCCGCGATCCCGACCTACATCCGGAGCCACGTCCATCCCCGGAACATGGACGACGACCAGATGGTGCTGATCTCGACGTTCCGGCTGCCGACGCAGATCCACACCCGCTCGGCGAACGCCAAGTGGCTCGACGAGATCTCGCACAGCAACCCGCTCTGGCTGCACACTCGCGACGCCGAGCGCATCGGGGTGCGCACCGGCGACCTGGTCCGGGTCGAGACCGCCATCGGCCACTTCGTGGTCAAGGC
>JBFGLX010000477.1:0-1928 GCA_041575955.1 Thermoanaerobaculia bacterium | reverse complement strand
CAACATCTACATCGGCGTCGTCGGCGATTTCGACAGCGCCGAGATGAAGCGCAAGCTCGAGGCCGCGTTCGGCGACTGGCCGGCCGGTCCGGCGTTCGAGGCTCCCGAGATCGAGGTCCCGGCGGAGGACCGGGCGGGCGTCTACTTCATCGAGAAGTCGGACGTCACCCAGGCCAACATCCGGATCGGCCACCTGGGGATCACCTACGACAATCCCGACTACTTCCCGGTGGTGGTGATGAACGAGGTTCTCGGCGGCGGCTTCTCGGCGCGGCTCTTCTCGCGCATCCGCTCCGAGAAGGGGCTGGCGTACGGCGTCGGCGGCCGGGTCGGCGCGAGCTTCCTGCACCGGGGGGTGGCCAGCTTCGGCATGCAGACCAAGTCCGAGACCATGGGCGAAGCGGTCGACGCGCTCTTCAAGGAGGTGCGCGGCATGATCACCGAGCCGGCCACCGAGCGCGAGCTGTCGCTGGCCAAGGACTCGCTGCTCAACTCCTTCGTCTTCAACTACGCTTCGAAGGCCCAGGTGCTCGGCCAGCAGATGCTGTTCTCCTACTACGGCCTGCCGCTCGACTTCCTGGAGAAGTACCGCAGCAACATCGAGAAGGTCACCGGCGAGGACGTCCAGCGGGTGGCCGAGACCTACCTGCATCCGGACAAGGCAAAGCTCCTGGTGGTCGGCAAGGCGGCCGATTTCGACCGCCCGCTGGCGAGCTTCGGCGAAGTGGTCGAGCTCGACATCACCATCCCGCCGCCGCCCTCGCTCGAGCCGGAGCTCGAAGTGACCGCGGCCAGCCGCGCCGCCGGCGCCGAGATCCTGGCCAGCATGTCGGCGGCGATCGGCGGCAGCAGCCCGGAGACGCTCACGGCGTTTCGCACGGTGGACGAGATCGTGGTCAGCATGGATGGCCAGACCATGGCGATCCAGCAGGATCTCGTGCTCGTGCTGCCCGATCGGATGCACGTGACCGTGCGGCTACCGATGGGCGAGCAGGTGCTGGTGGTGAGCGACGGACGGGGCTTCCAGCGGATGGGCGCGCAGAGCAGCGAGCTGCCGCCCGAGCAGGTGCAGCGACAGCTCGCCGACCTGGGCCGCAACCTGCTCTACCTGGCGCGCTACTCGGATTCGCCGACGGTCGAGGCGGTGGCCGCGGGAGCGGGCGAGGTGGAGGGCGTCACCTGCGGCTGGATCGAGGTCAGGATGGGCGAGGCGGCGTCGCGGTTGTGCGTGGACGGCGAGGGCCGGGTGTTGAAGCAGACCTTCCAGAGCATTCATCCGTTCACCAGGGCCCCGGGCAGCTTCGAGGTCGTCTACTCGGACTACCGCGAGGTGGCCGGCTTCCTGGTGCCGCACCGGCAGTCGACCAAGATCGACGGCGTCGACTTTTCCACCTCGACGCGCCAGCGCGCGGAGATCAACCCCGAGGTCGATCCGGCGCTGTTCGAGCGGCCCGCCGCGTGAACCGCCGGCGCTGAGATCGGCTCGCGTTTCGCGAGCCGGTCGCGAGTTTCGAGCCCCGCTGCGGAGCTCGCTCCGTTCCAAGAAATTGGATCCGAAAAACCGCCCGCGATCGGGTTGCGTGACCCGATTCGTTCAAGTAGGCTGCCAGCCTGGAAGGGGAACCAGCGAATCACAAGATCAGGCCCAGCCGTGGACGGCGCGAGCCCGGCCCGAGCAGTAATCCGGGCTATGCTTTTCGGGCCGCTTAACTCTGCGAAACGTGAGCACCTGTCAGCGAATCGCCGTGTCCACTGGGCTACCGGTTGGGCGGGTCTTCGCTGTCGTCAACTACTCGACATTTCGAGTTTCGGCTTCGGCCGGATGAGAGAGATCCCAATACAGAGGAGATGAAGATGAGGCGAGTCTGGTTTGCAGTCTTGGTCGTCCTGTCGGTGCTCTTTGGAGTGGTTGCGCTCCAGGCACAGGT
>JBFGLX010000476.1:0-1930 GCA_041575955.1 Thermoanaerobaculia bacterium | reverse complement strand
GGCTCGACTCCGTCTTCTCGAGGTGTACGGGGCTCTCGACAACATGACTATTGATGACTATCATAGGACCATGAAGGCGGCCGGCATTGCCGAGCTCAAGGCCCGGCTGAGCGAGTACCTCCGCCACGTTCGCCAGGGCGAGAGCGTTCTGATCCAGGACCGCGGCACCCCCGTGGCCCGCATCGTGCCCTACGAGAAGGCGATGCCGCTCACCGTTCGCAGGCCCCCTCCGGGCAGTCCGAGGCCTTGCGAGGTCCGGCTGCCGCCGTCGCAGAAGCTCGACATCGACGTCGTCGAGCTGCTGCTCGAGGATCGCGCGAGCGGCCGGTGATCGCCTACGTCGACTCTTCCGTGCTGTTGCGCCTGATCCTCGGGCAGCCGAACGCCCTGGCGGAGTGGAGCCGCATCGACCGAGGCGTGGCCAGCGCCCTGGTCGAGCTCGAGTGCTTGCGGACCCTCGACCGGCTGAGGCTCGCCGAGTCCCTGGCCGAGGACCCCTTCGTCCGGCTGCGCGAGAGCGTCTTCCAGCTCACCGCGGCCCTGGAGGTCATCGAGATCACCCGGCCGGTGCTCGCGCGCGCCGCCCAGCCGATGCCCATCGGCCTCGGCTCGCTCGACGCGATCCATCTGGCCAGCGCGCTCCTCTGGGCCGAGCTCGGCAATGGCGACGCGGTGATGGCCACCCACGATCGGGCCCTGGCGACGGCCGCCAGGGCCTCGGGCCTGAGCGTGATCGGGACGGACTAGATAGATTCCACTATTCTCCGACTCTGGAACCAGCCGACCGGGACTCCGCTCCGCGGCGACCGTGGGTCGGGGTCTCCGGTCGGCCCGGGAAAGCGACGGCAAAGAGATGGCGACGGAGCTGGACGGCATTCCGCCGGGGGAGCGCAAGCGGCGCCTGCGAACCGAGCTCGATCGGCGCGTCGCTCGGCTCTCCGCGCAGGAAGCCGAGGCGGCGGCGGCCCGCATGGCCGATCTGGTCCTCGCCCTCCCCGAGGTGGCGCACGCCGGCGGCGTTCTCGCGTGCCTCTCGTTCGGCCGCGAGCCGGACACCTGGGGCCTCGTGGATCGCCTGCTCGAGCTCGACAAGGCCGTCTACGTCCCCAGGGTCGACCGCCGCGAGCGGCGGCTGCACCTGCACCGCTACCCGTGCGCCCTCGAGCGCCTCTCGTTCGGCCTCCGGCAGCCGGTCCGCGGCACGGCGGAGTTGGCCGAGGCCGAGGTCGACGAGGCCATCGACGTCGCCCTGATCCCCGGCCTGGCGTTCGACCGGAGGGGCTACCGGCTCGGCCACGGCGCCGGCCACTTCGACCGCTTCCTGGCCGGCCGCGGCTTTCCCGCCGTCGGCCTGGCGTTCCATCTCCAGCTGCTCGACGAGCTGCCGGTGGAAGCCCACGACGTGCCGATGGCGGCGGTGGTCACCGAGCGCGGCGTCTGGCGTCCGAGCGCTCTCCGCGCTCCTTGAGCCTCGCCGGACGCTCGGCCCGGCTGTTGAGTTCCGGACCCGGCCGGAGAGCCCCAGGCTGGTAACGTAGCCCTCTCAATTTGGCCTGTCCCAAGCCCGGAAAGGAGATCCGATGATGACCGACTCGCCTCGTCGTGGCGCCCGCGTTCGTGCGATGCTCACCCTCGCCCTCTTCTTCCTCTTCGCCCTGACCCCGGTCGCGCGCGCGGGCGTGATCGCGGCGGACGAGGGCGACAGCGCCGAGCACCCCAACGGTTTCAAGGCCGTGCACAAGGTGGGCGAGCTGTCCACCGGCTCCGCGCAGGTGTTCGTCGCCGTCGGGACGATCCCCCCGGGGATGTCGACGGGGCGGCATCTGCACGAGATCGACGAGGAGATCCTCTACGTCCTCGAAGGCGAGCTGACGGTCGTCGTCGGCGACGAGACGATGACCGCGGGGGTCGGCGAGACGGTGTTCGTTCC
>JBFGLX010000475.1:0-1946 GCA_041575955.1 Thermoanaerobaculia bacterium | reverse complement strand
GCCGGCAGCTGCAGCGAGTGGGTGACGTCGTAGAGCACCCGGATGCCGAGCCGGCCGAGGATCGCGAAGCTGCGCATGTCCACCACCAGGTTGTGGTAGCCGAACGAGGCGCCGCGCTCGGTCACCGTGACCTGGTCGCCGCCGGCGCTCGCGGCCTTGTCGACCGCGCGCGCCATGTCCTCGGGCGCCATGAACTGGCCCTTCTTGAGGTTGACCGCCCGGCCGGTGCGCGCCGCCGCCAGGATCAGGTCGGTCTGCCGGCAGAGAAAGGCGGGCACCTGGAGGACGTCGCAGACCTCGGCCGCGCGCTCGCACTGCTCCGGGGCGTGGACGTCGGTCAGCACCGGCAGCCCGGTCTCTCTCTTGACCTCGGCGAGCACCTCGAGGCCGGCCTCCAGCCCGGGTCCGCGGAAGCTGCGGATGGAGCTGCGGTTGGCCTTGTCGAAGGAGGCCTTGAAGACCGCCGGCACCCCCAGCCGGCCGGCCATCGCGGCGACGAGGCGGGCGGTCTCGAGGGTGCGCTCGGGGCTCTCGATGACGCAGGGGCCGGCGACCACCGGCAGCGCCTCGCGATCGAACGGGACGCCGGGGGCGAGCTCGCCGGAGCTCGCCGTCACGCCGGCCCTCCGGCGAGCGTCACGACCTCGCGCTCGCGCGCCCGCTCCGGGTCGCGGCGGCGGGCCTGCTCCTCGAGCGCCGCCTTGATGTAGGAGACGAAGAGCGGATGGGGGTCGGTGGGCCGCGACTTGTACTCGGGGTGGAACTGGCAGCCGAGGAACCAGGGGTGGTCGGTCAGCTCCACCATCTCCACGAACTTGCCGTCCGGGCTCATGCCGGCGACGACGAGCCCGTGGTCGGTCAGGCTCTTCAGGTACTTCTGGTTCACCTCGTAGCGGTGGCGGTGGCGCTCGCTGATCTCCGGCACGCCGCCGTAGATCTCGCGCGCCCGCGAGCCCTCGGCCAGCCGGCAGGGGTAGGCCCCGAGCCGCATCGTGCCGCCGAACTCCTCGACCCCGAGCAGCTCGCGCAGCTTGTAGATCACCGCGTGGCTGGTGTCGGGGTCGAACTCCGAGGACGTCGCTTCTGCGAGCCCGCAGACGTTGCGGGCGTACTCGATCACCATGCACTGCATGCCGAGGCAGATGCCGAAGAACGGCACCCGGTGCTCGCGGGCGTAGCGGATCGCGCGGATCTTGCCGGCGCTGCCGCGCGGGCCGAAGCCGATCGGCACCAGCAGGCCGTCGACGTCGAAGACCTCGCGCGGCCAGTTGCCGGTCTCGATCTCCTCGGCGCTGATGTAGACCAGCTCGACCTCCGAGGCGTTCGCCACGCCGCCGTGCATCAGCGCCTCGTTCAAGCTCTTGTAGGCGTCGGGCAGGTCGACGTACTTGCCGACGATGCCGATGCGGACCTTGTGGCGCGGGTTCTTGACCCGGCTCACCAGGTCCTCCCAGCTCGTCAGGTCGCGCGGGTAGCGGGGCAGGTTCAGGACCTCGAGCAGGATCTGGTCGAGCCCTTCGCGGGCGAACATCAGCGGCACCTCGTAGATCGTCTTGACGTCGCGGGCGGCGATCACCTGCTCGGGGGCGACGTTGCAGAAGAGCGCGATCTTCTTCTTGACCTCGATCGGCAGCGGCCGGTCGCAGCGGCAGAGCAGCACGTCGGGCGAGATGCCGATCGCCCGCAGCTCGCGCACCGAGTGCTGGGTGGGCTTGGTCTTGAGCTCGTCTGCGGCGGCGATGTAGGGGCCCAGCGTCAGGTGGATGTTGGCCGCGTTGTTGCGCCCGAGCTCGAGGCGGAGCTGACGGATCGCCTCCATGAAGGGCAGCGACTCGATGTCGCCGACGGTGCCGCCGATCTCCACGATGACGACGTCGACGCCGTCGGCCAGCGACTGCATCGCCTCCTTGATCTCGTCGGTGATGTGCGGCACCACCTGCACGGTC
>JBFGLX010000474.1:0-1957 GCA_041575955.1 Thermoanaerobaculia bacterium | reverse complement strand
GCAGGACGTCGATGTTCTTGCGCGCCGAGACCACGTTGGAGGTGATGTTGCCGTGGGTGAGCATCACCCCCTTGGGATTGCCGGTCGTGCCGCTGGTGTAGATGAAGGTCGCGAGATCGTCTGGCTCGACGGCCGCCGCCCGGCGGTCGAGCTCCGGGCGCGGCATCGGCTGGCTGCCCTCCAGCAGCCGGACGAAGGTGGCGACCCCGGGCGGCGGATCGTCGCCGATCAGGATGAACTCGCGCACCTTGGGCATGTCGGCGCGCTCGCCCAGCATGCCGTCGAGCCGCTCGCGGCTTTCGATCAACAGGATCTCCGCGCCGCAGTCGTTGGCCACGTAGGCGCCCTGGTCGGCAGTCAGGGTCGGGTAGATCGGCACCACCACCGCGCCCAGGCAGAGGCAGGCGAAATCGACCGTCGGCCAGTGGACGCCGTTGTCGGCCATCAGCCCGACGCGGTCGCCAGCCGCGACCCCCAGGGCGTCGAGGGCCGTCGCCAGGCGCTGGACGCCGTCGACCAGCTCGGCGGTCGAGACCGGCACCCAGGCGCCGTCGACCTTGTGCAGCAGGCAGTCCGGCTTGTCGAGTCCGGCGGCCACCTGGAAGACGTCGCAGAGGGTTCGAAGGGGTGTCTGTTCCGGCATGGCGGCTCCCGAGCGGGGCAAGAGTGATGGGAAGTGTATCTTGGTGGCCCGAGCTTGACCGCCGAACACCCCGGGGATAGTGTTCCCGAGCCATTCGGCCGGGGCGTAGCTCAGCCTGGTAGAGCGCACGGTTCGGGACCGTGAGGCCGGAGGTTCAAATCCTCTCGCCCCGACCATTTCCCGGTTGCTCCCTACACATTTCCGACGGCCGGCGCGATACTGCCGGAGGTCGATGATCGCCGGCCGCGGTTGGCTGCCGCCAGCCGGCCCGGGGACGACCGGGAGGACGCCATGATTCCGAGCTACCTGGAGACCTTTCCGCTCCTGTCGGCGCTGCGCTCGCGCCGCTCGCGCCGCTTCGCCCGGGGCCTGACGCTGCCGCCTCGCGGCGCCCTGGCCTACTCCAGCCGGCATCCCCCCCAGCCGCTGGACGAGACCGAGGAGGCGCTGCTCGCGTTCGCGGCCTGCGGCGCCACCGGCCAGGCGCTGGCCGACCTGCCGGTCGGCGAGGGCGAAGGCGGCAACATCATGCTGACGCTGCTCGGCAGCACGGTGGCGAGCGGCGACGCCGCCCAGAGCGTCGCGATGGTGGTGATCAACGACGGCGGCGCCCACCTGATCCGCAGGGCCCGAGAGCTTCCCGCGGAGTCGTTTCCGGAGCTGGTGCGGCTCGCGGAGTCCGGCGAGTGGCTCGAGCTCTACCGGCGCAGCAGCGTCCGCATCGCCGGCGAGCGGCGCGAGCCGCCGCGGCGGCCGCCGTTCAACATCGCGGTCAACGAGTGGGTCGCCGGCGCCGCTGGCACCACGACCTTCCTGCCGATCAACGACCTGAGCTTCGTCTACATCAACGGCATGCTCGAGCTCTTCAACGAGGGCTCGGCCTGCTTCGTTCTGGACGACCGCGCTGCCTTCCGTCCGGCCGGCGTCGGCCGCTTCGCGCGCTCGAAGGGGGGCCACCTCGACGACGACCCGGCCAACGAGCGGGTGGCGACGGTGCAGCGCATCGAGCTGATCGTCCTCGACGTGGTCGCCGTCGAGCAGGGGATGATGCACCAGAACCTGGCGCTCATGGCCGAGGCGCTCGGGGTAGGCGGCTTCCCGAGCTTCGCGCTCCACGAGTACGGCTGGTTCGAGGCGCTCGGCTTCCGCATGGGCTCGATGTCGGCGACGCGCTACCTGGGGGGCGGACGGCTTCTGGCCGCTCTGGCGCGCCTCGCCGGCAAGGACGCACCGGTCAGCTACCCGATCGGCCTCGAGCGTGACGGCGAGGTGCTCCTGCGGGCGATGACGCCGCCCTACTTCTCGTCGATGGCG
>JBFGLX010000473.1:0-1961 GCA_041575955.1 Thermoanaerobaculia bacterium | reverse complement strand
ACCCAGTACCGGACCGCCGAGAACCAGACGCCGACCATCGTCGCCGGCGGCGGCAGCCACACCACCGACGTCCAGGGCCTGCTCGAGTTTCTCTCCCGCTGCGCCGAGGACGAGCGCTTCAACGCCGACAACATCCTGTACGAGATCGATCTCGCCTACCGGCTCGGCCCGGTCGAGCGGGCGATCTACAAGTACCTGCTGATCCCGGTGGTGCGCGACATCCTGCGCACCCAGGGGCGGACCTGGGCCTGGACCGAGAGCCGGCCGCGCTGGGGCCCCGGCCGCGACGCGCCGATGAACCTCACCAAGTTCAACTTCCTGAACATGGAAGACGACGGCAGCATCGAGCACACCGACTTCCCGTCGCTCTGGAACCTGCAGACGCGGGTCCAGGCCGGGCGCGTCTGGCCCGAGAGCGACTACAGCCTGACGGCGGATTTTTCGAAGCTCGACGTGCCGCTCGAGCGGCTGATGCTGATGAACCTGGCCGGCGACACGACTTCCTTCCGCTCGGTGATCATCGACTCGGCCCTGGGGCTCCAGCCGCCGTCCGAGGGCGGGCTGCCGACTCCCGACCCGGTGACCCCCTTCTTCCGAAACCGGGTGGCCGAGATCGAAAAGTGGATGCTGACGACGCCGGCGCCGGAGTACCCGCTGGAGGTCGACTCCGGCCTGGCGGCCGAGGGCGCGGAGCTGTTCGAGACCCACTGCGCGGTCTGCCACGAAGCGAACCGCGACAACCGGCTGGGCACCGTGATCCCGGTCGACGAGGTCGGCACCGATCCCGAGCGCGCCCGTGCCTGGACGCGCGAGGCCGCCGACCGGGCGAACGAGAAGGTGGTCAACGACCTCGGCATGGAGCGCACGCCGATGAGCAAGCCCTTCGACGGCTACACCGCGCTCCAGATGGACGGCCTCTGGCTGCGCGGGCCCTACCTGCACAACGGCTCGGTGCCCACCGTGCGCGCGCTGCTCGAGCCGCCGGAGTGCCGCCCGCGGGTCTTCTACCGCGGCTACGACCTGCTCGACGGCGAGAATCTGGGCTTCGTCTCGCAGCGCTGCGACGCGAGCGGCCAGCCGGTCTACAATCTGCCCGAGGGGTGCGAGCCCAAGCCGATCGCCGCCGGCTGTGTGCCCGAGCGGCGCGGCTGGCGGTACGACACGGCGGAGCGTGGCAACAGCGCCGCCGGCCACCTCTGGGGCACCGACCTCGCCGACGGCGAGAAGGATGCCCTGGTCGAGTATCTGAAAAAGCGCGACAAGCGCTCGGGAGGAGGAGAGTGATGAAGCTCGCATGGAGAGTCACCCTGACCCTGACGATCGGCCTCGGCGTCGTCTCGCTGACCGCCTGCTCCAAGGCTCCGGTGCCGCCGGACATCCCGTTCGGGCCGACCGGCGAGGCGGCGCTCGGCTTCAATGAGCTCCAGGGCAGGTTCCCGCTCGACGACGCGGCGCGCAAGCTCCTGACCCAGGAGAACATAGAGCTTTTCAACCAGGAGCAGATCGATCAGATCTACGTGCGCATCAACGCCGGGCCGATCCCGGACGGACCCTACCGCGGCAGCTTCTTCTTCTCGGAGGGGGCCGAGTTCCGCAACATCGCCGACGTCGTCGGCGGCCTGCGCGGGCGCGTGGTCGACCTGAAGCTCGACAAGCTCACCGCGGTCGGCGAGCTGCTCTGGCGCGGCAAGGTGTTCTACAAGCAGAAGCGCGAGCTGCGCAACATCATCGACAAGGAGCGCGTCGTGGCCAAGGTCTTCGACGTGCCGGTCGAGCGGATGCGCCGCGAGACGGTCTTCGGCGAGGAGGTCGCGCTGCTGTTCCCGGCCAAGCTCTACAAGGGCGCGAGCCAGCTCGACCCGCGCCGGCCGTCGGTGATCATCGACTACGCCGAAACCGCCGAGATCGACGGCTACATCCCGGAGATCGACAGCCTGGGCGGCAAGGACGGCCTGCAGATT
>JBFGLX010000472.1:0-1966 GCA_041575955.1 Thermoanaerobaculia bacterium | reverse complement strand
GAGCAGATGTTGGTGTGCGAGTTGTGGCCGTCGACGCCCCAGGCGGCCATGATGCGCTCGGTGAAGCCGTCCTCGCCCGGCCGGCCGACGTGGTACATGATCTCGCGCTGGCGGCCCTCCCGGATCGCGGTCGCCACCCGGCCGGCGATGTCGTCGAGCGCCTCCTCCCAGCCGACCCGCGTCCACTTGCCCTCGCCGCGCGCGCCCGCCCGCTTGAGCGGATAGAGGATGCGGTCGGGGTCGGTGACCTGGTTGAGGGTCGCCGGTCCCTTGGCGCAGTTGCGGCCGCGCGAGCCCGGATGCTCGGGGTTGCCCTCGAACTTGCGCAGCTCCAGGGTCTCCTTGTCGACGTAGGCCAGGAGCCCGCAGGCCGACTCGCAGTTGAAGCAGGTCGTGGGCACCAGCATGTAGCGCTTCTCGACCCGCTTCGGCCACGCCTTGGAGTCGAGCTCCACCCAGTCGTCCCAGCGCTCCTTGGGCGGGAACGACGCCAGGTGGATCCGGCTCGGACCCGGGTAGAAGGTCTCGCCCCGGGCCTCGGTCTCGGCGCGGGCGGCGCTCAGTCGCTGGTTGAGATCGCGGGTGTTCATGCCAGGGGCACCGCCTGTCCCGCCTGCACGTAGGCGTGCTCGTAGGCGAGGAGTCCGAGGATCGCGGCGATCGCCGCGCCGCTCGAGGAGTAGAACGCGCCGAGCACGGCGGCCGCCGTCAGCAGAATGCCGACGCGGAAGTACCAACGGTAGCGCCCCGCCGTCATCTCCGCGGCCGCCAACCGGGCGTGCGCGGTGGGGTGGGTCAGGGTCAGCTCGCCGGCGATGAGGAGCAGGTGGAGCAGGCCCAGGAGCGCCAGGATGGGGAAGTAGCTCAGCAGCTCACGGGGCGAGACCCAGGCGACCACCGGGATCATGATCGCGGCGCCCGCCCACAGGCTCTGCACGGCCAGGTGCGGCGGCAGCAGCGGGCTCTGCCAGAGGTCGCGCGCCTTGGCCTGCGCGAACAGGTAGGCGGTGTAGACCGCGGTCAGGAGCGCCAGGACCGCGCCCACCGGGACCACGACCCGGAGGACGGAGTCCGGCCAGCCGAGCAGGACGACCGCCAGATGCGCCGCGAGCGCCAGTCCGTAGGCGCCGATGATGAACGCCCCGCGGACCAGCCAGCTCCGCCACTGCGGTCGGGTGAAGATCATGAAGAAACGCTTCGGGTGCTCGAGATCCGAGAGCAGGAGGATCCCCGTGATCGCCAGGAAGACCAGGGCGATCGCCGGCGCGATCCACTCCACGGGCGTCCAGCTTCGCAGCAGCGCCGGCACCAGGTAGGCGCCGGCCGCGATGCCCTTGGTCAGCGTGTAGAGGCTGACCCGCCAGTCCCACGGTGCCTTGTGGGGAACGTCGTAGGAGAGCAGCGCCGCGGCCGAGCTGTTGCTGCCGCCGGCGGTGCCGAGCCCCGGATGCCCCGACACCACGTGATGGGCGCCGGTGGTCTGCTCGCTCCACATGAACAGGTCGCCCTCGGGGCGGCGCGCCGCCAGCGGGTCGAGCGTCGCCTGGTGCGCGCCGCGGTAGAAGAGCTTGGGTCCGGTCTCCTTCTCGGGGCGTCGGACGGTCACCGGCTCGCGGTGGACCATCTCGGTGACCCGCGCCGTCGGATCGTTGAGGTCGCCGACCATGATCGCTTCGGTCGGGCAGACCACGACGCAGGCCGGCTCGAGCCCGACGTCGAGCCGGTGCGCGCAGAAGTTGCATTTCTCGGCCGAGTGGTCCTCGGGGTTAATGAAGATCGCGTCGTAGGGACAGGCGGCGATGCACGCCTTGCAGCCGATGCAGATCGACTTGTCGAAGTCGACGATGCCGTCGTCGCGCTGGTACATCGCCGCGGTCGGACACGCCTCGGCGCAGGGCGGCTCGGCGCACTGGTTGCAGCGCGTGACCTGGAAAGAGCGCCGCGAGTGGGGGAACTCGCCGACGTC
>JBFGLX010000471.1:0-1968 GCA_041575955.1 Thermoanaerobaculia bacterium | reverse complement strand
ATCGCCAACTTCATGATCCAGGGCGGCGACCCGACCGGCACCGGCGCCGGTGGCCCGGGCTACCGCTTCGAGGACGAGTTCGATCCGTCGCTCAAGCACGACGGGCCGGGTGTGCTGTCGATGGCCAACGCCGGCCCGGGCACCAACGGCAGCCAGTTCTTCATCACCCACCTGGCGACGCCCCACCTCGACGGCAAGCACTCGGTCTTCGGCCGGGTGACCTCGGGACAGGAGGTCGTGGACCGCATCGGCCAGGGCGACCGAATCGAGTCGATCTCGATCGAGGGCGACACCGAGGGGCTGCTCGAGAGCGTGAAGGACCGGATCGAGCAGTGGAACGCGGCGCTCGAGGCCGGCTAGCTGACCTCCTCTGCAAAGGTTGGTGAGCAGGTCGGGCTAGGCCGTCACCGCATGTCCGGCAGCAGGACGGCCTCGACCGCCTGCTTGCGGGAGCGGCTGACGCGGCAGCGCGAGCCGTCGGAGAGGACGAGCAACCGCGCCCCCTTGGGCAGATGCTCGATCGCCACGACCTGGTCGACATTGACGATGGCGCCGCGATGGACGCGCAGGAACCGAGCCGGGTCGAGGCGCTGCTCCAGCATCGCCAGCGACACGCGGACCAGATGTGAGCCGCGGGCGGTGTGGAGACGGGAGTAATAGTCGGCGCTCTCGATCCAGATCAGCTCCTGCACCCGCAGCAGGCGCGACCGCCCCTGGCCGTGGACCGGGAGAGTCCGCAGATAGCCGGCTTCCTTGCGCCCGTCCGCTTCGTCCCGTTCGCCGATCGCGGCGGCCTCGGTGGCCGCGCGCCGCATCAGGCCGCTCAGACGCCGCTCCCTGACGCGCTCCTTGGCGCGCTCGAGCGCGGCGTGGAAGCGCTCGTCCGAGAACGGCTTGACCACGTAGTCGAGCGCTTCGACGTCGAAGGCGTCGGTGGCGAAATGGCTGAAGGCGGTGATGAAGACCACCGCCGGCCGCTCGGCCGGCTCGAGCGCCTTGACGATGTCGACGCCGCTCATCCCCGGCATCTCGACGTCCAAGAAGGCGAGGTCCGGCCGCAGCTTACGGATCAGCTCCAGGCCCGCGGCGCCGCCGCCCGCCTCGCCCACGGTCTCGACCTCCGGGTCCCGGTCCAGGAGATCGCGCACGATCCCGCGCGCCAGCGGCTCGTCCTCGACGATCACCGCCCGCAGCCGGCTCATCGAGGCTTCGCCATTTCGGCCGCTCGCCCCTCGCCCTGGGGGATCACGAGCCGGGCCACGGTGCCGCCCCGGTTCCGATTGCGCAGTTCGATCGACGCGCCTTGTTCCCGGTAGATCTTCATCAGGCGCGAGCGCGTGTTGCTCAGGCCGACGCCGGCGCCGCTCTCGAGGTCGAATGTCGCGGGCAGGCCCGGACCGTCGTCGCTGACGGTCACGACCAGGTCGCCGTTCGACAGTGCGGCCGCGATCTCGATCCTGCCGGCGCCGGCGCCGCTCGCGAACCCGTGCTGGATCGCGTTCTCGGCCAGCGGCTGCAGGAGCAGGAACGGCAGCTGCTTGTCGAGGCACTCGTCGGGCACCGAATAGTCGACCGTCAACCGGTCGGCGAAGCGGATGGTCTGGAGCTCCAGGTAGCGGCGCACGAAGTCGATCTCGTCCCGGAGCGAGACCAGCGGCCCGCCGGAGTGCTCGAGCGTCGAGCGCAGGAGCTCGCTCAGCTTGAGCAGCATCTCGAGGGCCTGCTGGTTCTGTTGCCGCCGAACCTGGGCCGCGATCGCGTTCAGCGTGTTGAACAGGAAGTGCGGCTGGATCTCGAGCCGTAGGGCCTGGAGCTGCGCCCGCGCCAGCTCGGCCTCCAACCTGCTCGCCCGGAGCTCGCGGCGGCGCGCCTCCCAAAAGCCGCCCACGCCGTAGCCGGCCGCCACCAGGACGCCGAAGAGCACCGGCGAGACGCCGACCCAGGAGCCCCAGGTGGACTCGAGCGCCT
>JBFGLX010000470.1:0-1971 GCA_041575955.1 Thermoanaerobaculia bacterium | reverse complement strand
GGAGTGGCGATGACCGCGACGCTGATCTACGCCATCGTCGCCGTCCGGCGGGCCGGCGGGCTGGGCGGCATGCTCGACTCGCTGACCGAGCTCTACGGACGCGAGCGCGCCACCGAGATTCTGAGCCTCACCCCCGGGGCGGGGGAGGCGCTGCTGCCGTTCGCGGTGATCATCGGCCTGCAGTGGTTCTTCCAGGTCAACAGCGACGGCACCGGCTATCTCGCCCAGCGCACCATGGCCTGCCGGACCGACGGCGAGGCCGAGACCGCCGGCTTCGTCTTCACCTGGGCGCAGGTGCTCGCACGGTCGGTGGTCTGGCTGCCGATCGGCGTCGCGCTGCTGGTGATCTACCCCTACGAGGCGAGCCAGTTCGGCGCCGAGTCGTTCGCCTCCGACCGCGAGATCCTGTTCGCGACCGGCATCCGGGACCTGCTGCCGGCGGGGGTCAAGGGGCTGATGCTGACCGGGCTCCTGGCCGCGCTGGCCTCGACCATCGACACCCATCTCAACTGGGGCGCGAGCTACTGGAGCAACGACCTCTACGGCGGCCTGCTCAACCGGCGCGTGCTGAAGCGCGAGCCGGCGCCGCGCGAGCTGGTGCTGGTCGCGCGGCTGTCGAACCTCCTGATCCTCGGCATCGCGCTGGCGATCATGGCCAACCTGGGCTCGATCCAGGCCGCCTGGCACGTCAGCCTGCTGTTCGGCGCCGGCATGGGCTCGGTGCTGGTGCTGCGCTGGCTGTGGGAGCGGGTCAACCTCTACTCCGAGCTGGCCGCGATCGCCGTCTCGCTGGTGGTCGCGCCGGTGCTGCTGGTCTACGTCGAGGCGGAGTGGCTGAAGCTGCTGCTGATGTCGGCGCTGTCGACCGCGGTCGTCCTGGTCGTCACCTTCGCCACCCCGCGCACCGACGAGTCGATTCTCGACGCCTTCTATCGCCGCGTCCGGCCGCCCGGGCTGTGGCGCGCGGCGGCGGCGCGCACCGGCGACGACCCCGGCCGGCCGGCCCGGGCGTTGCGGCGGGGCGCCTGGATGGTGCTGACCGTCGCCGGCTCGCTCTACCTGCTGCTGATCGGGATCACCAAGCTGCTGCTGCCGCCGCCCGGCTCGTGGGGCCCGACGCCGTGGATCTACATCGCGCTCGGCGTCGCCGTCGCGCCGCTCTGGTGGCGGAAGCTGCGGCCGGCCGAGGACACGGAGCCGTCGTCGAAGTGATCGGCGACACCCTGCTGGTCGAGGAGAAGCACCGGCGGGTCGGCCGCGAGCTCGCTGCTCGGCTCTCCGGCGGGCCCGCGGGCAAGCTGGTGGTCGCGATCGGCGGCGAGTCGGGCAGCGGCAAGTCCGAGGTCGCCCACGAGCTGGCGCGAGCGCTGAAGGCCCAGGGGCGGCTGCCGAAGCTGCTCCATCTCGACAACTACTACCGCACCGCGCCCACCGAGCGGCGGGCGTGGCGGCAGGAGCACGGCATCGAGGCGGTGGGCGACGAGGAGCTCGACTGGCCGGCCGTCGAGGAGCATCTCGCTGCCTTCCGGGCGGGCGGCGAGGCGACGCTGCCGTCCATCGACCTCTACAACGACCGGGTCGATCGGCTGACGACCTCCTTCCGCGACATCGAGGTCCTGATCGTCGAGGGCCTCTACGCTCTGCGCGCCTCGGCCGACCTCAGGGTGTTCATCGACCTGACCTATCACGAGACCAAGAAGGCCCAGGTCGTGCGCGGTAAGGAGAAGCCCGACGAGCTCCGGATGCAGGTGCTGGAGCGGGAGCACCAGGTCGTGAGCGGCCACAAGGAGCTGGCGGACCTGGTGATCGACCGGGAGTACGGGCTGGGGTGCTAGGTCAGCGCCACCTCGAGCCGCTCGCCGGGCTCGAGCGTGAAGCGGGCGCCGCGAACCTCGACCTGGCGGCGGTCCGGGGAGTCGAGCAGTTCGATCTCCAGGCACTTCGAGGAGAGGTCGATTCCGAATCGGGCGC
>JBFGLX010000469.1:0-1988 GCA_041575955.1 Thermoanaerobaculia bacterium | reverse complement strand
GCGCCGCAGCCGGACCACCGCCGCCGGCCGCCGCTCGGCCGCCACCTGGTCATCGAGGAGAGCGCGAAGCCCCTGGAAGATCGTCTGCGAGAGGTTGAAGTAGGGCAGCATGTGCCGTTCGTTGACCCGGGTCTGCTCGATGCTCTCCTCGCCGGAGCGGATCAGGATCTCGAGGTCCTGGCGCACCGCCGGATGCTGCTCGGCGGCGAGCAGCGCGCGCAGCTCGGCGATCGCGGCCTCGGTGTCGGCAATGTTGCGCTCGTTCAAGTCGAGCGGCAGCGAGGAGACCTCTTCGTCGAAGCCCTCGATGCCCAGGAAGCCGGCGGTCTCCGGGCTGTATCGGGCCAGGATGTCGAGGTAGACCTGGGCGGCGCGGTCGCTGCGCGCGACCCACTCTTCCGGGCTGGCGGCGGCCGTTTCGGCGCCGACCCCCAGGGCCAATCCCAGGCCGAGGGCGAAGGCGAGGGCGAATCTGTAGGTGCGTCGCGTCAAGACGATTCTCCTCATTGAGTCCAAGGTTCGGGGCTCGATGGTAGTACGGGCGGGCGGCCCGCGAGGTTCCGCGATATGGTCCGGCGGCGGAGGAAGAATGATCTACGACGACATACTGCAAGTGGTGGGCGGGACACCAGTCGTGCGCCTCAACCGGATCGGCGCCGAGCTGCCGGTCGAGCTGTTCGCCAAGTGCGAGTTCCTGAATCCGGGCGGATCGGTCAAGGACCGGATCGCGGTGCGCATGGTCGAAGGGCTCGAGCAAGCGGGCAAGATCGACGCCGGTACCACTCTGATCGAGCCGACCAGCGGCAACACCGGCATCGGCCTGGCGATGGCCTCCGCGGTCAAAGGCTACAAGCTGATCATCACGATGCCGGAGAAGATGAGCCGCGAGAAGCAGGTGGTGATGGAGGCGCTCGGCGCCGAGATCATCCGCACGCCGACCGAGGCCGCGCACGACGATCCGGAGAGCCTGATCGGCGTCGCCCAGCGGCTCGACGCGGAGATCGACAACTCGGTGATCCCGAATCAGTACGACAATCCGGACAACCCCGCCGCCCACTACGAGGGCACCGGCGCCGAGATCTGGGACGATTTCGGCTCCAGCCTCGACATGGTGGTGATCGGCGCCGGCACCGGCGGCACGATCAGCGGTGTCGCGCGCTACCTCAAGGAGAGAAACCCCGAGATCGTGATCGTCGGCGTCGATCCCGAGGGCTCGGTCCTGGGGGGCGGCGACGAGGTCTTTCCCTATCAGGTCGAGGGGATCGGCTACGACTTCATTCCCGGAGTTCTCGACCGCAGCGTGGTCGACCACTGGATCTACGTCGGCGACGAAGAGAGCTTCCGCATGGCTCGCCGGCTGATCCGCGAAGAGGGCCTGCTGGTCGGCGGCAGCTCGGGGACGGCGGTCTGGGCGATGCTCGAGGCGCTGAAGGAGTACCCGGACGTGAAGCGGGCGCTGGTCGTCCTGCCCGACTCGATCCGCAACTACCTGTCGAAGTTCGTCAGCGACGGCTGGATGGCGGAGCACGGCTTCAGCGACTGATGTTCGGCTGCGTCTTCGGGCTCCTCAAGCGCGTCGCCGTCGTGATGCTGCTGGTGGCCCTGGGGTTTGCCGCCTACCAGTGGATCACCTGGCCGGACGTCGCCGAGCTGGCGAGCCGCGATCCGCGCTCGACCGCCTTCATCGACAGCTACCGCGACCGGCACGGCCGGGACGCCGGGCCCGACTGGCGATGGGTGCCCTACGGCCGGATCTCCGACGAGCTCAAGCAGGCGGTGATCGTCGCCGAGGACATCGACTTTTTCAGCCATCGGGGATTCGCCACCGAGGAGATGAAGAAAGCGGTCGAGGAGGCGATTCGCGAGGGCAGGCGGCTGCGCGGAGCGTCGACCATCAGCCAGCAGCTGGTCAAGAACCTCTGGCTGTCGCCGTCGCGCAACCCGTGGCGCAAGGCCAAGGAGGTGCTGCTGACCGTGCAGCTCGAGCG
>JBFGLX010000468.1:0-2004 GCA_041575955.1 Thermoanaerobaculia bacterium | reverse complement strand
TCGCTGCCGGCCGCGATCAGGGCGTCGAGCTTGGCCATCCCCGACCGCCGCCGCTGGTTGACGGCGTCGACCAGGACGATCGCGTTGTTGACCACGATGCCGGCCAGCATCACGGTGCCGATCATCGCCACCACGTTGACGCTCCGGCCGGTCACCAGCAGCGAGCCGACGACGCCGATCGCCCCGAGCGGCAAAGTAAAGATGATCACGAACGGGTGCAGGAAGGACTCGAACTGCGACGCCATGACCAGGTAGACCAGGAAGATCGCCAGCGCCATGGCCATCAGGAGCGACCGCTGGGCCTCGGCCCGCTCCTGCTCCTGGCCGCTCAGGGTCGCGGTTACCCCCTGGGGGAAGCTCTGAGCCGCCAGCACCTCGCGCACGTCGGCGGCCACGGCGCCCATGTCGCGCCCGGCCAGGTTGCCGGAGATCACCGCGGTGCGGCGCTGGCCGATCCGACGAATCTCGCTCGGCCCGTCGACCAGCTTCACGTCGGCCACCGACTTGAGATAGATCGGGACGCTGTTGCGCTGCGCGACGATGAAGTTGCGGACGTCGTCCACCGAGGCGCGGCCGATCTCGACCGAGCGCACGACGATGTCGATCTCGCGATCGCCCTCGGTGAAGCGCGTCGCCACCTCGCCCTGGACCTTGTTGCGGATGGTGTCGGCCACGTCGCCCAGGCTGAGGCCGAGCTGGGCGAGCTGATTGCGGTCGAAGTTGATCTGCAGCTCCGGGTTGCCCAGCTCGGCCGTGGAGGCGACGTCGACCAGGCCGGGGATCGCCTCGATCTCGGGCAGGAGACGGGCGGCGGCAACGTGCAGCTCCGCGAGATTGTCGCTGTAGAGCTCGACCTCGATCGGCGTCCGAAAGCTGAAGAAGGTCGGCCGCTCGAATTCGAAGTCCGCCAAACCCGACCTCTCCAGGCGCTCCCGCACGACCCCGGCGACCGCCTCCTCGTCCGCGGCGCTCGCGCCGTCCGCCATCTTGACCTGGATGCGGGCCGTGTTCTCCCCTTCGGTGCCGGTGCTGGTCAGCGACAGGCCACGGCCACCGACGATGCTCGACAGCGAGGCGACCCGATCGTCGCCCTCGAGCGCCGACTCGACCCCGGCGACGAACCGGTCGGTGGCCTCGAGCGGCGTCCCCTCGGGCAGCTCGACCGTGAAGCTGAACTCCCCCTGCGAGAAGGTCGGGATCAGGTCGAAGCCGAGCCTGGGCACCACCCACACCGCGCCCGCGAAGAAGAGCAGGGCGACCGCCAGCACCAGCGGACGCGCTCCGAGCGAGCCCCGCAGCACGCGCGGGTAGGCCGCCGACACCCCGCCGAGCGCCCGGTCGAAGACCGCCGAGAACGGCCGGCCGGCCAGGGTGAGCCCCCGCCCGATCCAGCCGAGGACCCGGCGCAGCCCAAACAGGGTCCACGCCGGAGCGGTCACCAGGACGGCCCGGAAGACGCGGCGCGCGCGTCCGCCCGGCTTGCGCTCGAGCGCCGCCACCGCCTCCTCGCCGCCGCCGATCAGCGCCGCCATCATCGGGATCAGGGTCAGCGCCACCGCCAGCGAGGCGAGCAGCGCGAACGAGACCGTCAGCGCCATGTCGCGGAAGAGCTGCGCCGCGATCCCCTCCAGGAAGACCACCGGCAGGAACACGGCGACCGTCGTCAGGGTCGAGGCGGCGACCGCCCGACCGACCTCGGAGGCGCCGTCGCGCGCCGCCGCGAACGGCGTCGCGCCCGCCTCGCGCCGCTTGAAGATCGCCTCGAGGACGACGATGGCGTTGTCCACCAGCATGCCCACGCCCAGGGCCAGCCCGCCCAGCGACATGACGTTGAGAGTGGTGCCGGTCCGGTACATCAGGAAGAAGGTGGCGATGATCGAGATCGGGATCGACACACCGATGATCAGCGTGCTGCGCGGGTCCTTCAGAAAGAAGAGCAGCACCAGAATGGCGATGCCGCCGCCCAGCATCGCGTTCATCAAGACCTCGTCGATCGACGCGCGG
>JBFGLX010000467.1:0-2008 GCA_041575955.1 Thermoanaerobaculia bacterium | reverse complement strand
TTGCCGTGCTCGAGGAACTCCTCGCCGTGGTCGGAGACGAAGGCGATCACCGTGTCGCGGTCGCGCCCGAGGCGCGCGAGAAGCTCCCGCAGCCGCCCGATCTCGGCGTCGAGCGCCAGGATCGAGGCGTCGTACCAGGCGCGCTCGTGGGCCAGGTAGGGCTCGATCTCGATCCCGGCCGCCTGCATCTCGGCCCGCGTCGGCATGCCGAAGCGCCTCAGGACCGGGTTCTTGATGTGCGGGCGGACCTGCTCGAGCTCGCGCGCGTAGCGCTGGCCGGCCGCCTCGTCGGTCCACAGGGTGTCGTACGGGCGGTAGGGCCGGAACGGGCTGTGCGGGTCCATGGCGTGCACGAACGCGAAGAACGGCACGTCGTGATGCTGTTCGAGCCAGGGCGTGAGCTGATCGATGAAATGGCGCCCGGTCTTGCTGTCGGAGACGCCGTCCGGAAGCTGCACCGAAGCCTCCTCGAGCAGCACCTCGACCCCCTGGTGCAGGTTCGTGAGCTGCCCCGAGAACGGCACCGACGACGACGCCCAGGTCGCGAAGCCGGCCGCCTGGAAGGCCTCGGCGAGGGTGACCGCGGCCGACGGCAGGCGGTCGTTGAAGGTCACGATCTGGTGGGTCGTCGGGTAGAGCGACGTCAGGATCGACGGCACCGACACCTTGGTCCAGGTCGCCTGGGAGATCGCGTCGCGGAACAGGACGCCCTCGTCCGCCATGCGCGCGAGATGCGGAGTGTTGGGACGGTCGTGACCGTAGAGCGCGAGATGGTGCTTGCGCAGCGTGTCCGCGAGCACCAGGACGACCCCCTTCGGCGCCTCCGGCCGCCGCGCGCCGACCCAGCCGCTGCGCACCACCGGCGAGCCCCAGAGCGCCAGCGACCCTTGCCTGCCGCTGGCCGCCAGGGTCAGGTCGACGGTGCGGCCGGCGAACTGGGCGAGATCGATTCTCCGCGGGTGCCAGAGCTCCGCCGTGGTCAGGGTCTCGGTGTGCAGGCTGTGAAGCTCGCCCTCGCCACCGGCCTCCAGGTCAGACACCCAGACCTCGAAGCCGACCGGCCCATGGGTGACGGTGCCGAGGGCGACGTCGAGCCACGGCTCGCTCGGCACCTCCACCCGCCAGGTGATCAGCTGCGGCGACCGGCTGACCACGCTGTCGCGCCAGATCTGCGACAGCCCCTGCCAGCCGATGCCGGTCGGAAAGCCGGCCAGATACTCCTCGCGGAAGATCATCCGGACCGACTCGAGGGTGAACTCGGCGCCCGCCTCGTTCGATGGCCGCAGCAGGACGCGCGTGACGCCGCTGCGGCTGAGCGGCCCGAGACCGAACATCCGATCGAGGGTCAGGGTGTAGGTCTGGACGTCGGGGCCGGCGATCAGCGGCAGGCTGAGGGTCAGGTCGCTCTCGGCGGCCGCCAGGGCCTCCGAGGGCGGGCCCTCCGCGCCGAGCGCCGTCAGGGACAGCGTCGTGCCCTTGCTGGAACGGATCCGGATGACGATCTCGTGCAGCCGGTCGTCCGCTCCGGCGGGCTCGGGCCGGGTCAAAATGAGAGCCGGGAACGGGCCCACCGAGCGGCCGCTCAGCCCCTCGGCCGTGAGCGCCACGCCCGCGGTTCTCGGCCCGGCGGTCCACTCGCCGCCGGCCGCGACGCCGCCGCTGAAGCGCCATTCGGTCACCGCCACCGGCCCGATCGGGGGCGGCGAGCCCTCCACCCGCGCCTCGTCGAAACGATCCACCAGCCGCACCGGATCCGTGAGCGGCTCCGATCGTCCGCAGCCTGCCAGCCATGCCGCCAGCAAGCAGAGAGACACACACCGTCGATCTAGCTCCCTCACGACGAGCACCTCCTCTTCGAGGGGCGGAGTCTACCCGAGCGACGCAAACGCAGGGTCCCCGTTCCATCATCGGGTCCAGGGCCGGGGGTTGGGGGTGGGCAGGTCCCCCAGACGGGGCCTAAAGCGCAGCGCCCCCGTCCCGTCACCTCAAGCGGAGACTTGCCAGGCCC
>JBFGLX010000466.1:0-2012 GCA_041575955.1 Thermoanaerobaculia bacterium | reverse complement strand
GCCTTGCCGAAGCCGGCCTCGGCGACGCTCTTGCCGACCAGGGGCGAGCGGCGCTCGACCACCACCTCGCTCAGGTAGTCGCGGATGTGGTAGCTCTGCTCGAGACCGACGCCTTCTTCCCTCGCCGGCAGCAGCCGGTCGCCCAGAAAGATCAGGTAGACCAGCCCGGCGAGCGCGATCGGCAACGCCACCGGCGCGAGCTCGAACATCCCCAGGGGCGGCTCCTCGAACTGGGGCAGGAGCCCGCTGACGATGACGTTGGTGGAGGTGCCGATCAGGGTGACCGAGCCGCCCAGGATGGAAGCGAAGGCGATCGGCATCAGCACGCGCCCGGGGGCCATGCCCGCCGCCCGCGCCAGGGCCACCCCCACCGGCAGGAACGCCGCCGTGGTGGTGGTGTTGTTCATGAAGGCCGAGACCACCGCGACCACAATCAGCAGCAGCGCCAGCGATCGCCGGGGGCTGCCGCCTCCGAGGCGCTGCGCCCACCGGCCCAGCGCCTCCAGCACGCCGCTCGCCTTGAGGCCGGCGGTCAGGACGAAGATGCCGCCGATCACGATCACCGCCTCGCTCGAGAAGCCGGCCAGCGCCTCGGCCGGCGTCAGGACTCCGCTGACCAGCAAGGTGACCAGGAGCCCGAGCGCGACGACGTCCACCGGCACCCGCTCGAGGCAGAAGAGCACCGCCGCGATCGCCAGCAAGCCGAGGACGAGAGTGGCTTCCACGGCTAGCCTGACCTTCTCACCAGCCTTCGAGTCACAAGGCCGCAAAGGCCTGGAGATACAAGGCGTGCGACCGAGGGCGACGCAGGCGTATTGGACATACGTCGAGGAACCCGACCGGAGCGAAACGCAGCAGATTCAGGTAGTTGCGACATTGTGGACGGAGGTTCGTGAGAAGGCCAGGCTCTAGTCGACCCCTGTCGCCGGCGAATCCTCAGACATTTCCAGGGCCCTGGCGACGGGAGGCACGCGCCAGGAACCCGAGCAGGGCGATCACGGTCAGGGGCACCGCGATCTGCATGACTCCCCGGAACGTCGGCAGGGCGGCCGAGCCGGTGGCCGCCAACACCAGATAGGCCGTGTACGCCAGGTAGTAGGCGAAGAACAACGCGCCCTCGGCGCGGCTGATGACGAAGCCGGTAAAGAAGATCGGCAGACACGCGACCGCAACCGCGATCACCACCGGGATGTCGAGAGTACGAGCCTGAGCCGAGACCGCCACGCCGCCGCCGGCCGCGGCCGAGGCTCCCAGCACCCAGAGAATGTTGAAGATGTTGCTGCCGACCACGTTGCCGACCGCGATGTCGCGCTCGCCCCTGAGCCCCGCGACCACCGAGGTCGCCACCTCGGGCAGCGAGGTGCCCGCCGCCACCACCGTCAGTCCGATGACCAGCTCACCCACTCCCAGCGCCCGCGCCAGCGCCACCGCTCCCTCCACCAGCCAGCGCGAGCCGAGAACCAGCATCGCCAAGCCGGCGGCCACCAGGAGGATCGAGAGCGCGACGCTTCGTGCCGGTGGCGCGGAGACCTCGCTCGCCTGGCTGCCGCCGGCCGTCGACCGCCCTTCCCTGCGGCCCTCGACGACCAGAAAGACCGTGTAGCCGATGCCCGCCGCCAGCAGGAGCGCGCCCTCCGCCGGGGCGATGCTTCCGTCCCAGGCGACGATCGCGAGCAGGAACGAGACGCCGATCATGATCGGCACGTCGAGCCTCACCAGGTTCATGCTGACCCTGAGCGGCACCAGCAGGGCGGTGAGACCCAGGATGAACAGGACGTTGAAGACGTTGCTGCCGAGGACGTTGCCGACCGCGATGTCCGGCTGTCCGGCAGCCGCCGCCTGGAGGCTCACCGCCAGCTCCGGGGCGCTGGTGCCGTAGGCGACCACGGTCAAGCCGATGACCAGCGGCGGCACCGAGAAACGCGCCGCCAGCTGGGAGGCCCCCCGCACCAGCAGCTCGGCGCCGACCAGCAGGAGGGCGAGGCCGACGGCCAGCAGGATCCAGGTCCAGG
>JBFGLX010000465.1:0-2057 GCA_041575955.1 Thermoanaerobaculia bacterium | reverse complement strand
GAGCAGGCCATGCGCGAGAGCGCTCGCTTCAGCAATAACGTGCGCGCCGTCAGCCTGCAGGGGGTGAAGGTGATCCTCGACAGCGGTCACGGCGGCGTCGACGTCGGCGCCTCGAGGCCAGGCATCTGGGAGAGCGTCTACGTCTACGACATCATGGTGCGCACCAAGGAGCTGCTCGAGCGCTTGACCGCCGCCGAGGTGGTGACCTTGACCATGGACGGGCCGCGCTACTCGGTGGTCGACCGCGACGAGCTGCCGGCGTCGCGCGGGCACCGGGTGCTGACGACCCCGGACTATCCGATCGAGGATTCGACGGTCGCGATCCATCTGAGGTGGTATCTGGCCAACAGCCTCTTCCGCCGCTTCGCCGCCACCGGCGATCCGGCCAAGGTGATCTTCATCTCGATCCACGCCGACTCGCTCCACCCGTCGCTGCGCGGGGCGATGGCGTACGTGCCGGGCGCGCAGTACCGGCGCGGCAGCTACGGCAAGTCGGGCGGCATCTACGCCGCCCGCAAGGAGGTTCGGGAGAAGCCGAGCGTCAGCTTCTCCTACAGCGATCGCATCAAGAGCGAGGGCCTGTCCCGCGATCTGGCGGCCAAGGTGATCGGCGCCTTCGAGCGCATGCGCCTGCCGGTTCACGAAGACAAGCCGATCCGCGATCGCGTGGTGCGCAGCAGCCGCGCCTGGGTTCCGGCGATCCTGCGCTACAACGAGGTGCCGGCTCAGTTCCTGCTGGAGGTCTGCAATCTGTCCAACGCCGACGATCTCGAGCTGATCCGCAAGCGCGAGCACCGCCAGCGCGTGGCGGAGGCGATCGTGGCCGGCATCGTCGACTACTACGGCGACCCGCAGCCGGTGTCGGAGCAGGCCATCGCCGCGCGCTGACGCCGCTCGTCCCCGGTGCCGGGGAACTCGCGGCCCGTCGGCCGGGTCGAATCGAGTGGGTCGATGAGCACCGCCGTAATGTCACACCCAGCCAGCGAGCTCGATCTGGTCGAGCGCCACCGGCTCGGCGACCCGCGAGCCTTCGAGGAGATCTACAGCCAGCACGACAAGATGGTTTTCAACCTGGCGTTGCGCATGACCGGCGACCGCGAGGACGCGGCCGAGCTGACCCAGGAGGTGTTTCTGAGGGTCTACCGCCACCTGGAGCGCTTCCGGGGCCGCTCGACGCTCAAGACCTGGGTCTTCCGGATCGCCATCAACTGCTGCCGCAACCACTACCGGCGCCGCAAGCTGCCGTTTCTGGACCCTGGACCCGCCTCCGAGGACGCGATCACGCGCGCCGCCGACCCCCGCCCCGATCCCGAGCAGGACGCCTTGAACCGCAGCCTGGGCGATCGGCTCGACGCCGCGCTCGGGCAGCTGCCCCGGGTCTTCCGCGAGGCGGTGGTGCTGCGCGACGTGCACGGGCTGGCCTACGACGAGATCAGTCGCGTCCTGCGCGTTCGCATCGGCACGGTGCGCTCCCGGATCGCCCGCGGGCGCGATCGCTTGCAGCGCCTGATGGAGGACGAGACATGAGCCCGCACGTCTCTGTCGAACAGCTCTCGAGCTACCTCGACGCCGAACTGGCCCGGCGCGAGCGCGACGACCTGGAGCGGCATCTCGACGACTGTTCGTCCTGCCGGCACCGGCTCGAAGGGCTGCGCCGCGTCGTCGCCCGCCTCCACCGCCTCGAGCAGCAGGCGCCGCCCGCGGACCTGGCCTCCCTGGTGGAGCGGCGGGTGGCCGCCGAAGCCGATCGCGCCGGGCTGCGGGCACAGCTGGAGCGGACGGTCAGGACGGTCTTCGTGCAGCCGTCGCTGACGCCCGTCTTCGGCCTGGTGGTGGCGCTGGCCCTGATCCTCTACCTGTTCAGCTTCGCGGTCGCCCGCGATCGGGCGACCGGCACGCGGCTGGTGGTGCCCTCCGCCGAGAGCTCGCCGTCGCGTCAGACCGTGCGCATGATCGAGGGCCGGGACTTCTTGCGGGTCGACGCCGTCTGGGTCGAGCGGGGACTGGGAGCGGCGGCGCCGGAGGCGGTGCTCGAGTTCACCGCCGACTCCCCGGCG
>JBFGLX010000464.1:0-2079 GCA_041575955.1 Thermoanaerobaculia bacterium | reverse complement strand
CTCCTCCAGACTGATCCCCGGAACGCTGACGACGCCGACGGTGAGAGCGCCCTCGTTGAAGGGAGGCAGGAAGCCGCGATCCAGGAACGGCAGCGCAGCCAGCGACACGAGAAGAAGCGCCACACTCGTAGCCACGACAAGCGCGCGCCGCTCGAGCGCCCAGTCGAGCACCCGTCGGTAGACGGCCTTCAGCCACCTGAGGAGCGCCGGCTCGCGCTCGAGGATCCTGGCCTTCGGCAGCAGCACGTAGCAGAGCGCCGGCGTGACGGTCACCGAGACGAGGAACGAGGCGGCAAGCCCCGCGATGTAAGCGAACCCGAGGGGCCGCAGCAGCCGGCCTTCGAGACCCGGAAGGAGCAGAAGCGGAACGAAGACGAGGATGATGATGAGCGTCGCAAAGAGGATCGCGCCGCGTACCTCGGAGGAGGCCTGAAAAACAACTTCGAGCGCCGGCCGGCGCTGGTCTTCGGCTAGCGACCGCTCCAGACGCAGCCGCCGGAAGACGTTTTCGACCCCGATGATCGCGTCGTCGACGAGAGCGCCAACGGCGATAGTCAACCCGCCGAGCGTCATCGTGTTGAGCGAGCCGCCGGCGAGTGCGATGACCAGAAGACCCGAGACCACCGAGAGCGGAATCGCTACGCCCGAGATGAAGGTCGTCCGCAGGTGACCGAGAAAGAGAAAGAGGATCAGCACCACCAGGACGCCACCCTCGGCCATGGCGGTCGCGACGTTCCGGACCGCCACCTCGATGAAATCGGCCTGGCGAAAGTTCTCCTTCTCGATTACCACCCCGGCTGGAAGAGTCGGTGCCAGGTCCTCGAGCATCCGGTCGATCTCCCGCGTCAGCTCGAGAGTGTTGGCGTCCGGTTGCTTCTGGACGCTCAAGACCACCGCGGGGCGGGTGCGGTAGGCGGCCGTGCCCCGCTTCGGCTCGGCGCCCACGCCGACACGCGCCAGGTCGCCTACCTCGAGCGGAATCCCGTCGCGCACGCGCACGACCGCCGAGGCCAGGTCTTCCGCACCGCGCGCCCTGCCCAGGCCACGGACCAGGTATTCTTGTCCCGCGTCGACGTGGAAGCCAGCGGCCGGATTGCGGCTCGCGCGGCGCAAAGCACCGGCGACCTCTTCTAGCGCGACGCCGTGAAGCGTCAGCACGGCCGGATCGACCTCCACCTGGTACTCGCGCACGTCGCCGCCTATCGGCACGACCTGGGAGATCCCGGGGATGGCGAGAAGGCCCCGCCGCACGACGGTCTCGGCCAGACGGCGGAGCGGCAGCGGGCCGACGGTCTCGGAGGTCAGGGCGATGAAGGTGATCTCACCCATGATCGAGCTGATCGGACCGAGCGCGGGCGCGTCCACCTGCTCTGGAAGGGTCGCGCCCCGCACCCTTTCGGCGACGATCTGCCGTGCCCGGTAGATCTCCTCGCCCCACTTGAACTCGACCCAGATGACCGAGATGCCGGCCGCCGAGACCGAGCGCAATCGGCGCACGCCGGGTCCGCCGTTGAGCGCCGACTCGAGCGGGAACGTCACCAGGAGCTCGACCTCCTCCGGCGCCATCCCCTGGGCCTCGGTGATGACCGTGACCGTCGGGGCGGAGAGATCCGGAAAGACGTCCACCGGCATGCGGCCGATCCAGATCGACCCGAAGACGAGAATCGCGCCGGCGGTGGCCAGGACCAGCGTGCGGTGGTGAAGGGAGAAACGGATGAGTCGGTTCAGCATGACGGACTCCTAGTGGACGTGGCCCTCACCGACTTCTTGACTGACCAGCGTCGCCCGACGGATCGCGTTGCCTCCGCGCTCGACGATCCGGGCTCCCGGCGCGAGCCCTTCGACCAGGGCCATCCCACTCTGCCGCTCCAGGACCTCCACCTCGGCGCGGACGAAGCTCTCGCCGCCTCTCTGGAGGTAGACGACCGGCACGCCGCCGTCGTCGACCAACGCGGTCTCCGGAACCACGATGCCGGCCCGCTCGCCGGCCAGCAGGATCTCTGCCTCCACCGGCGTGCCGATCGGCAGACTCCCGGCCTCCGCCGCGACCTCGAAGAGCGCCGTCACCGTCCCGGTCTG
>JBFGLX010000463.1:0-2083 GCA_041575955.1 Thermoanaerobaculia bacterium | reverse complement strand
GGTCATTGAGTAGGGGCGCTGCGCTTTAGGCCCCGTCTGGGGTGCCCTGGCCCTTTCCATACCCCTACCGGAAGTGGGAGGCGGCAGAGCGGGAGGGTAGAATACGACGTGTCCGCCATGACCGCTCCCGAATCCGAGCTGATCCACGACTGGAACCGCCCCGGTGAGGCGCCGGGGCCGCTGACCGGCCCGATCCAGCTCGACGACGAGACGCTGCGCGACGGCCTGCAATCGCCGTCGGTGAAGACGCCGACGATGGAGCAGAAGCTCGCCGCGCTGCATCTGATGGCCGAGCTCGGCATCGACACCGCCGACATCGGCCTGCCGGGCGCCGGTCCGCACGTCGTCGAATCGGTGCGCCGGCTGGCGCAGGAGATCGTCGACCAGAAGCTCCCGATCGCCGCCAACTGCGCGGCTCGCACGCTGCGCCGCGACATCGAGCCGATCCTCGAGGTGGCGCAGCAGACCGGCCTCGCGATCGAGATCTGCTGCTTCCTCGGCTCGAGCCCGATCCGGCAGTTCGCCGAGGGCTGGGAGATCGACCGGCTCCTGAAGCTCACCGAAGAGGCGATCTCGTTTGCCGCCGGCCACGGCCTGCCGGTGATGTACGTCACCGAGGACACCACCCGCGCGGCCCCCGACGACCTCAGGCGGCTCTACACGGCGGCGGTCGACGCCGGCGCGCGGCGGGTGTGCGTCGCCGACACGGTCGGGCACGCCACCCCCGAGGGCGCGGCCAACGTCGTCGGCTTCGTGCGCGAGGTGGTCGGGCCCGAGATCGGCATCGACTGGCACGGCCACCGCGATCGGGCGCTGTCGGTGATCAACTCGATCGCCGCCGCCCGCGCCGGCGCCAGCCGGCTGCACGCCACCGCCCTGGGCATCGGCGAGCGGGTCGGCAACACCCCCATGGACCTGCTGCTGGTCAACCTGTCGCTCATGGGCTGGATCGAACGCGATCTCTCGGCCCTGCCCGCCTACTGCCGGCTGGTGGCCGAGGCGACCGGCGTGCCCTGTCCGGACAACTACCCGGTGGTCGGCAGGGACGCCTTCCGCACCGGCACCGGGGTCCACGCGGCGGCGATCATCAAGGCGCAGAAGAAGGGCGACGACTGGCTCGCCGATCGGATCTACTCGGGGGTGCCCGCCGGGCTCATCGGCCGCCACCAGGAGATCGAGATCGGGCCGATGAGCGGCCAGTCGAACGTCGTCTACTGGCTGGAATCGCGCGGCGCCGAGGCCTCTCCCGAGCTGGTGGAGGAGATCTTCGGCTGCGCCAAGGCGTCGGAGCGGGTGCTCGAAGAAAGCGAGATCGCCGCCATATGCGAGAAGCGCGGCGTGCGGATCTGAGCCTCTCGGGCCGCTTGCCGTCGCTGCCGGCCGCGGGGCCCCGGTGACCGAAACGGCCGGCACCGGGCGCGCGCGCGGCCGCTCCGAGCCGCTGCTCGAACGCTACCTGGAGTCTCTGGCGCTCGAGCGCGGGCTCGCCGAGCTCACCGTGGAGGCCTACGGTCGCGACCTCGAGCGGCTGCGCCGCGACCTCGCCGAGCGCGGCTCGGGGCTGGCGGATGCCGACGCCGAGGCGCTGTCGGCGCACCTGCGTTGCCTGCGCAAACGCGGGCTGTCGGCGCGCTCGATCGACCGCGCCCGGGTGGCGATCCGCGGCTTCTACGCCCACCTGGTCGAGAGCGGCGACCGGCGCTCCAACCCGGCGGTCAACCTGTCGCCGCCGCGGCTCTGGCGCAAGCTGCCGCGGGTGCTGTCCGAGGCCGAGGTCGAGGCGCTGCTCGAAGCGCCCGACGTCGAGACCCCGCTCGGGCTGCGCGACCGGGCGATGATCGAGCTCCTCTACGCCACCGGCGTGCGGGTCAGCGAGCTGGTCGGTCTGGAGCTCGGGCAGGCGCGGGTCGACGTCGGCTTCATGGTGGTCTACGGCAAGGGCGGCAAGGAGCGGATCGTGCCGATCGGCGACGAGGCCGAGCACTGGCTGGGCCGCTATCTCGGCGTCGCCCGGCCGCAGCTCGCCAGGGGCCGACATCAGACCATTTTCGTCAACGCCCGCGGCGGCCCGCTCACAGATCGG
>JBFGLX010000462.1:0-2085 GCA_041575955.1 Thermoanaerobaculia bacterium | reverse complement strand
TACGTCGGCCAGCGCTTCGACCTCTTCTACCCCGGCTACGGCGACTCCTACCCCGGCCTGCGCGGCGCGGTCGGGATGACCTACGAGATGGCCGGCCACGGCCGGGCGGGCTCGGCGATCGAGCGCCCCGACGGCCAGCTCCTGACCCTGGCCGATCGGCTGGCGCGCCACTACACCACCTCGATGGCGACGGTCCAGGCGGCGATCGACAACCGCCGGGCGCTCCTGCGGGACTTCGCGGCGAGCCGCCGGGCGGCGCTCGAAGCGAGCCCCAGGAGCTTCTTGTGGAAGGCCGACGCTCCCGAGGCGCGGGCGGCGGCCGCCCTGCTCGAACAGCACGGTGCGCGGGTCGAGGCGCTCGCCGAGCCCCGGCGCCTCGACGCCCGGCCCCACTCGGGCGGCGGCTTCGTCAAGCACGACTTCCCGGCCGGCACCTTCGTCGTCAGCAGCCGGCAGCCGCTCGGGGCGCTGGTGCGAGCCCTGCTGGAGCCGGACGTTCCGATGGACGGCGGCTTCATCGAGGCGCAGCGCCAGCGGCTGGAGCGCCACCAGCGGCCGCAGTTCTACGACATCACCGCGTGGTCGCTGCCCCTCGCCTACAACCTGGAGGCCTGGACGGTCGAGGACGACCTGCGCGGCCAGGCCCTCCCCGGGCCACCGGCCAACGGCGTCCGCGGCGAGGGCGACCTGGGCTACCTGATCCCGCCCCAGGGACTGGCGAGCTTCCGGGCGGCCGCGACCCTGCAGGCGCGGGACGTGCGCTTCCGGCTGGCGCTCGAGGGGCTGCGGCTGGCCGGCCGCCCCTACCCCTCGGGCACCCTGTTCGTACCCCGCCGCGGCAACCCGGCGACCCTCGATCGCGCGATCGAGGAGCTGGGCGCGGCCGTCCGCATCGATCGCACCGGCACCGGGCTGTCGGAAGACGGCGTCTCGCTGGGCTCGGACCAGGTCGTGCCGATCCGCCCGGCCAGCATCGGGTTGGTGAGCGGGCCGGGCATCAGCGTCACCTCGTTCGGCTACCTCTGGCACCTTCTCGACCGTCAGATCGGCGTCGAGCACCACCGGATCGACGTCCAGACGCTCTCCCGGATCGAGCTCGCCGAGCTCGACGTCATCGTGCTCCCCGACGGCTCGGGCTACGCCGACCAGGTCGACGACGAGACCGCCAAGCGGCTCGCGACCTGGATCGACCAGGGCGGCATCCTGGTGGCGATCGGCGACGCCGTGGCGTGGATCGTCGACCGGGAGATCGTCGAGGTGGAGCGCTGGCAGCCGCCCGAGGCCGAGGTCGAGGACAACCGGATCGCCGAGCTGACGCCGGCGGACCGGCCGCTCTACACCCCGGGCGCCGCCCTCGCCACCCGCCTGCGCCAGGTCCACCCGCTGGCCAGCGGGGTGAGCTCGGCGCCGGCGACGATCTATCAGGGCACTACGATCCTGCTGCCGAGCGCCGACCCGAGCGAGAACCTGCTGCTGGCGGCCGAGGACGACGCGGTGATCGCCGGGTTCGCCTGGCCCGAGGCCGCCGAGCGTCTCGAGGGATCGCTGCTGGTCGGCACCCGCGTGCGCGGCGACGGCGGTGTCGTCCTGTTCGCCCAGGAGCCCGCCTACCGGCTCTTCTGGCGCAGTACCGCACCGCTCTTCCTGAACGCGGTGATGTACGGCCCAAGCCTCGCCGAGCGCGGCAGCCTGGCCGAGTAGCCGCGATCCGATCAAAGATTCCAGGCGTACCCGAGCTTCAGAAACAGGCTGCGATCGCTCTGGGTCAGGTCGACCGAGCTCTCCTGGTTGACGAAGCCCTCGCGGCTGTCCGTGTAGCCGAAAAAGAGCACCGTCCGCGGGTTGATCTTGTAGGAGAAGAGGAGCTGGGTGAGCAGGTCCCTGCTCTCGGCGTCGACCTCGTCGAGATAGAGCGTCGGGTCGCGCTCGACCTGCTGGTACTGGAAGATGGCGCGCACGAACATCCTCAGGTTGAGCTGGTAGACCACCCGCAGCTGGCTCAGGTTGACGGTGAACAGCTCGCCCTCGTCGACGTCGAGCTTCTGGTAGGTGTGGGTGAAGGTCGTGCGCAGGTGCCGGCCGAGG
>JBFGLX010000461.1:0-2087 GCA_041575955.1 Thermoanaerobaculia bacterium | reverse complement strand
CCACCCGGCACCTGCGCTCGCGAAGGCTCGGGTGTCGAGACGGTGACGACTGGAAGCCGCTGACTAAGGCTCGCCGATCAGCAGCGTCGGGTGCTCCGCGGTGAGCGGCGGGTCGAAGCGGACGCTGGTGCCGGTGGTGGCAGCGGCGAGCTCGGCCACGGCGCCGGTGTCGAGGTCGACGGCCGTGAACGAGCTCCACTCCCCCGCCGCCGGCGCCTCGAGCGCCTCGAGGGTCGAGACCGGCCGGGGCGTCACCAGCGCGAGGAGACGGCCGGCCGAAAGACAGGTCACGAGACCCTCGCGGTCGGCCGCGGCATCGATCTCCCAGGCGTCCCAGCGCGCCAGGGCGGCGTTCAGATGGCGCACCACCCGGGCGGCTAGCCGCGGGTTGTAGCGGCGGTCCACCAGCCCGGTGCGGACGAAGTAGCCGCGGTCGACGTCCTCGAAGGTGTCCAACCAGAGGTCGACGTTGCCGGCGGCGACCGCGGCCAGGGTCGCCTCGGCCACCCGGTTCGCGGTCGCGAGATCGTCGACGAACGGCTCGGCGGTCACGTTGCCCGAGAACAGCAGATGCGCGTGGTGGCGCCACTCGTGCTCGGCGCCCAGCCGCCCGATCTCGCGGATCGCCTCCCAGGGTCCGACCTCGGGCTCGCCCCGCCTGCGGATCCGGAAGACCAGCCCCTTGAACGTCTCGCGAATGGCCGGCGACCGCGCCAGGGCGGCCACCCTCTCGCCCTGGTCGGGCTGGAACCCGTAGTTGGCGACGTGCTTGACGTTGGCGTCGTCGATCTGGTTGCGGCTGACGCCATGCACCTCGTTCAGATAGCAGGGCGGCGCGTCGTCACCCGACAGGCCGGACTCCAGCCGCGCGACGCCCCGCGCCACGGCGTCCACCTGCTCGGGATCGAGGATCAGCTCCCAGCCGGCGAGGAGCGCGCGGTGTCTGCGGACCACCCGGTAGTCGCGCTCCCTCGGCAAGCCGTGGGTATAGACGGTGAACTCGTAGCCGGTCGCCTGCAGGGTCGTCATCCGGTCGAGCACGTCCTCCTTCACCAGCTCCTGCTGGGCGACCCGGATCTTGCGAATCCCCATCTCCTGTAGCGCCAGGATCGACCAGTCGTTGCGGGCGGACCGGCGGGTGAACGGGCTCACCGAGTTGTTCGCCCGCAGGGCGGTCTGCGAGAGCCAGTTCTCGCGCATCTCGATGCCGAGCGGCGCCAGCGGCCCCTGGCGTGCCGAAACCGCTGCGATCCGCCAGGCCGACGGCTCCTCGCCGTCCTCGCCGCCCTCGCCGAGCAACCGGCCGTAGGTGCGAACGACGTGGTTCACGTGGCCCTTCTCGTAGACCTCGACGACGCAGTAGCCGAGCTTCGCCACGTCGTTGCGGCCGCCCTCGTCGTCCGCGGGCGCCACCCGGAAGAGCTCGGCGTAGTCGTGACGCACGAAGCTGGTCGCCGGCAGCGTGTAGAGATGGGTGTCGCCGTAGCGGTTGTAGAAGTAGTTGTGCACGTGGCCGGAGTAGGCCGCCTCGACCCGGTGGCGCTCGAAGAGGTCGAGCAGCCAGGTGCGGCCGGGCTCGTCGAGGTTGTCGTAGCTGTCGCGCTCGTCGGGGGCGGCGACGAACGCCGGGTAATGCATCAGCACGAAGAGCCGCTTGCCGTCGCTCCCGGCCGCGCCGAGGTCCCGCTCGAGCCAGCGTCGCTGCTCGTCCTCGCGCTCGAGGCCCGAGTTGATCAGCAGGGAATCGAGCGCCGCGAAATGGCACGGGCCCGAGTCGAAGGAGTAGTGATGGGGAAAGCCGTACTGCCGCTCGTACTCCGCGAGCGCCCGGTCGGACACCCGCGGCACCGGCACCCAGCCGACCGGTTTGTCGCCCACGCAGTGATTCCCGGGGAGGCAGTGGAGCGGCGCCTCGAGCTCGCCGGCGATCGCCTTGAAGTTGGCCGCGGCGGCGCCGTAGGTGGCGAGCTCGGGAATGGGATTCGCCATGTCGCCGAGGTGGACCACGAACGCCGGCTCGAGTCGATTGAGCTCGCTCACTGCCCAGCGCAGGCGAGCGTTGGCCAGCCGGTTGGACCTGTAGGGTG
>JBFGLX010000460.1:0-2099 GCA_041575955.1 Thermoanaerobaculia bacterium | reverse complement strand
CTCATCCGCTCGACCTACCCGCTCGAGCGGGGCGGCTACGCCACCGTCAGCGGCACCTCGATGGCCTCGCCGCACACGGCGGGCTCGGTAGCGCTGTTGCTCGAGGCGCGGCCCAACACCCCGTCGCAGGCGGTGCGGGGCATCCTGCAGAACAGCGCCGACCCGAGGATCTGGTGGGGAGCGCCGAGCTCGAGCTTCATCGAGAACGTCCACCGTCAGGGCGCCGGGATGCTCGACATCCCGGGCGCGATCCTGTCGGAGATCAAGGTCGAGCCCGCCAAGCTCTCGCTGGGCGAGAGCGAGGCCGGTCCGGCGGTGCGTACCCTGACCTTCGAGAACGACGGCGCCAGCGACGTGACGTTCGACCTGTCGCACGCGCGCGCGCTATCGACGGGCGGCAGCACGTTCACGCCCGGCTTCTTCACGTCGGACGCGACGGCGGCCTTCAGCCCGGCTTCGGTCCTCGTGCCGGCCGCCGGCTCGGCGACGGTCGACGTCACGATCACCGCGCCGACCGGACCCAACCGCGGCCAGTACGGCGGCTACCTGGTGGCGACGCCCCAGGGCGGCGGCCCGGTCTACCGGGTGCCCTACGCCGGCTTCATCGGCGACTACCAGTCGATCCCGGTGCTGGTCCCGACCGCCAACGGCTTCCCCTGGCTGGCCAAGGCGGTCGGCCCGAGCTTCGTCAACCAGCCCGGTGGCGCCAGCTACAGCCTGGTCGGCAACGACGTGCCCTTCATCCTCGTCCACCTGGACCACCAGGCGCGGCGGCTGCGGATGGAGGTCTTCCACGCCGCCAGCGGCAAGGCCTGGCACCGGGCGCTCGACCTCGAGCACCTCGGCCGCAACAGCACCGCGACCAGCTTCTTCGCGTTCTCGTGGGACGGCACCACTACGGCTGGCAACAAGACCTACGTGGTGCCCAACGGCCAGTACGTGATCCGGCTGTCGGTGCAGAAAGCGCTCGGCGACTCGGCCAACCCGGCCCACACCGAGAGCTGGATTTCGCCAGTCATCACCCTCGCCCGGCCCTGAAGCCGGCGCGAGTCGATCCGGCCCGCCTCGGCCGGAGGGTTCTCTCACCGCCCCGGGGGCTCGCCCCCGGGGCGCTTTTTCTTGGCGGCCTTCCGGGCGAAGGTCGGTGAGAGGGTCAGGCCAGGACCGCCTTCAGCGTCTCGAGCGAGATGTTGCCGCCGCACAGGATGACCGCCACGTTGGCGCCGCGGTAGCGGTCGCCGGACTGGAGCAGCGCGGCCACGGCCAGCGCCGCGGCGCCCTCGACCAGCAGGTGCTGGCGCTCGATCACCAGCCGGAGCGCCGCAGCGATGTCGGCCTCGGGGACCACGACGTGGCGGTCGATCAGCTCGCGGCAGAGCGGAAAGGTGATGCTGCCGCTCTCGACGCCCCCGGAGGTGCCGTCGGAGAGCGTCGGCAGGGACTCGAGGTCGAGGATCTCTCCCGCTTGGAGCGACTCGTACATCACCGCCGAGTTGCGCGCCGAGCAGGCGACCACCTCGAGCCGGGGCCAGAGCGTCTTCAGGTAGCCGGCGACGCCCGCGATCAGGCCGCCGCCACCGAGCGAGATGAAGATCGCGTCGAGCCCTTCGACCTGGCGCCCGAGCTCCTCGCCGATCGTCCCCTGCCCGCCGATGACCTGCTCGTCGTTGTAGGGCGAGACGTAGGCGAGGCCTTCGTCGAGAGCGAACTGGCGCGCCAGGCGCTCGCTCACGACGCCATCGTTGCCCTCCGCCTCGACCGTCGCCCCGTAGCTCTCGATCGCCGCCAGCTTGCTGGGCGACGAGCCCTCGGGCACGAACACCCGGCACGGGATGCCGGCCTCTCGGCAGGCGAACGCCACCCCGGCGCCGTGATTGCCGGTCGAGGCCGCGACTACCCCGCCACGGCGCTGCTCGTCGGGCAGCGACAGGATCTTGTTCATCGCCCCCCGCAGCTTGAACGAGCCGGTGTGCTGGAGGTTCTCGAGCTTCAGGTGGACGCGGGCGCCGGTGATCCGCTCGAGCTCGGGCGATCGCTCCACCGGCGTCTCGCGCACCCGGCCGCGCAGCCTCGCGGCGGCCCGGGCGACCGCTTGCGGG
>JBFGLX010000459.1:0-2130 GCA_041575955.1 Thermoanaerobaculia bacterium | reverse complement strand
GGCCACCGAGTACGGCGTCGGCGTCGCCACCGGCGATTTCGACAACGACGGCTGGCCCGATCTCTACGTCAGGAACTTCGGTCCCGACACCCTGCTGCGCAACCGGGGCGACGGCACCTTCGAAGACGTCACCCGGGCGAGCGGCACGGGTGAGCTCAGGTGGGGCGCCTCGGCGAGCTTCGTCGACATCGACAACGACGGCTGGCTCGACCTCTACGCCGGCAACTACGTCAACTACCGGATTCCGACCGACAAGCCGTGCGCCTCGCAGACCGGCGCCCGCGACTACTGCGGACCGCTCGCCTACGACCCGGAGCCCGACCGGCTCTACCGCAACCGGGGCGACGGCACCTTCGAAGACGTCTCCACCCGTTCCGGGATCGATGCCGACTTCGGCGCCGCGCTCGGGGTGATCTCCGCCGATTTCAACGGCGACAGCTTTCTCGACATCTACGTCGCCAACGACCAGATGGCGAATCAGCTCTGGCAGAACCAGGGCGACGGCACGTTCGTGGACGTGGCGCTCCTGGGCGGCGCCGCGGTCAACGCCGTCGGCCAGCCCGAGGCGAGCATGGGGGTGGTCGCCGGCGACGTCGACGGCAACGGCACCGAAGACCTGTTCATGGCCCACCTCGCCCAGGAGACCAACACCCTCTACCTCAACGATGGCGAGGCGTTCTTTCGCGACGCCACCAAGAGCAGCGGGCTGGGCATGAGCAGCTTCGTCTTCACCGGCTTCGGCACCGCCCTGATCGACTACGACCTGGACGGCTGGCTCGACCTGTTCGTCGCCAACGGCGAGGTCAAGCGGATCGACGAGCAGCGCGAGCGGGGCGATCCGCTGCCGCTGCGTCAGCGCAACCAGCTCTTCCGCAACCTGGGCGAGGGCGAGTTCGTGGAGGTCGAGCCGAATGGCCAGGAGTTTCTCACCCGCGAAGAGGTCAGCCGCGGCGTGGCCTCGGGCGACGTCGACAACGACGGCGATCCGGACCTGGTGGTGGTGAACAACGGCGGCCCGCTGGCGCTGGGGATCAACCGCGGGCCGGCCGCAGCCTGGCTGGGGCTCGACCTGCGCACCCGCGGCGGCCGGGCGGCGCTCGGCTCGACGGCGACGGTCCGACTGGCCTCCGGCCGCTCGCTCTGGCGCCGGGTGCGCACCGACGGCAGCTACGCCGCCGGCAACGACGGCCGCGTCCTGTTCGGGCTCGGCGGTGAAGCGCGCATCGCCAGCGTGCGGGTGAAGTGGCTGGGCGGCGGCGAGACCGAGTGGCGCGACCTGCCTGCCGGCCGCTACTGCGTCCACGAAGAGCGTCCTCGGGAGGCGCCGTGAGCGGCCGCGCCGCCGGCGTGGCGGTCGTTTTCCTGGCGGTCCTCGCGGCGCCGGCCCCGGCGCAACCGCGCGCGGGCCCGGAGCCAGCGCAGCTGCGCGACCTCCCCGGGACCGTCCTCGACAACCTCGAGCCGGCGGTGCGCGAGCAGCTGCTCGCCGAGCGGCGCCAGGTCGACGCCGCGGCGGCCGCCTTCCGGGCCGACGCCGGCAACGGCAGCGAGCTCGCCGACGCGTTCGGCGCCCTCGGCCGCCTCTACTACCTGAACGACTTCATCGCCGCCGCGGAGGCGTGCTTCCTGAACGCCATCGAGCTGGCGCCCGAGGTCTTCGACTGGCGCTACTATCTGGGCGCGCTCTATCCGATCACCGGCCGGCTCGAGGACGCCGAGGCCCAGCTGACGGCGGCGCTCGAGCTGCGCGCCGACTACCTGCCGGCGCTCATCCGCCTGGGGCGCGTCGAGCTCGACCTGGGCCAGATCGACGAGGCGGTGAGCCGCTTCGAGGCCGCCGTGGCGATCGACGCCGAAAGCGCCGCCGCGTTTCAGGGCCTCGGCCGGGCGGCCTTCGAGCGGGGCGACTTCCGGGGCGCGATCGAGCGCTTCGAGCGCGCGCTCGAGCTCGAGCCCGAGGCCAACCTGATCCACTACCAGCTCGGTCTGGCCTACCGGGAGCTGGGCGATCGGGAGCGGGCGCTCGAGCACCTGAAGCAGAACCGGCACCAGGACACGCGTCTCGACGATCCCCTGATCAACAATCTCTACACCATCGTTCGCAGCGCCAAGCTGCACTTCAACAGCGCG
>JBFGLX010000458.1:0-2148 GCA_041575955.1 Thermoanaerobaculia bacterium | reverse complement strand
CTCGTCGCGCTCCACGAACTCCTCGTCGGTCGGACAGTAGAAGCGGTACTTGACCCGCGAGCCGCACTTCTGGTGCACCATGTTGAAGCTCACCGTCTTGGCGCTCTCGGTGGTCGTGTAGAGCTTGATCGGGATGGCGACGAGGCCGAAGGAGATGGTTCCGGAGGCTATCGATCTCGCTGGCATAGTGGGCGAATCCTAGCATAAACGCCATGAACAAAGGGGTTTGACAACCGGCGGTTAAGATCCGGGTCCGATGGATCCGTTGACCCACACCCTGGTCGGCGCCTCGCTCGCCGCCACCCGGCTCGGCCGCACGACGCGGCTCGCCGGACCCGCGCTGGTCGTCGGCGCCAACCTGCCCGACGTCGACGTCCTGTCCTACTTCGCGGGCAGCGACGCGGCCCTCGGGTTCCGGCGCGGCTGGACCCATGGAGTGCCGGCGCTGATCGTCCTGCCGGCCGTGCTGGCGGTGCTGCTCTGGGCGTGGGGCAGAGCGCGGCCGGGGCCGAGCGGCTCGCCGGCCCTGTTCCCGCGCCGGCTCCTGGGGCTCTCCTACCTCGCCGTCGTGAGCCACCCGGCGCTCGACTGGCTCAACACCTACGGCATGCGCTGGTGGATGCCGTTCTCCGACACCTGGTACTACGGCGACGCGGTGTTCATCATGGACCCGTGGCTGTGGCTCGTCCTGGGCGGCTGCTGGCTGGCTACCCGGAGGCCGACGCCGGGGCTGGGCGCCGGCTTCGCCGTCTTCGCGCTCCTGCTGACGCTGGTCGTCGCTCGCCGGGCCGACGGCTACCTGCCGCTGGTCGGGACGGTCGTCCTCCTGCTGGCGCTGATCCTCCTTCTGCGGCCGCCGCGCTCGACCGGCCTCGCCACACTCGTGCCGACCGTCGGGCTGCTGCTCGGCGCTCTCTACGTGGCCGGGATGATCTTCCTGCACGAGGTTACCGAGCGGCGCGTCCGCGCCGAGCTCGAGACCCGGGTCGAAGGGCCGGTAGACGATCTGATGGTCGGACCGACGCCCGCCGACCCGCGGGTCTGGGACGTGGTCGTCGAGGCCGGCGGCGGCTACCGTCACGGCCGCTTCGAGTGGCACGACGGCGGCGAGCTCCAGCTCGCCGACGAGCCGCTGCGACCGGCGCGTGGAACGGCCGTCTGGCGGCAGCTCGCCGAGCGCGAGCGTATCCCCGGCTTCCGCCGCTGGGCGCGCTTCCCCTGGCTCGAGCCGGAGGACTCGGCGAGCGACGGAAAGATCTACGTGATGGACGCCCGCTACGCGCGGCGGCGGACGACCGGCTTCGGTGGCGCCGTGGCCGACGGGAAGATGTAGGGGCGGGGCTCCCGCCTGTGGAAACGCCGCGGGTCGGGTAGGCTCGGCTTCAGTGTCGGTCTACGATCCGCTGATCCCGGAGCCGGGCGCCCACGAGTCCGGGGATCTCGAGCGCGTGCGCTCGGAGTTCGAGAGCGCCAGTCGCCCGTTTCTCGGCTCGGCCGCGACCTGGCTCGCCTGGGCGGTCCTGCTGCCGGCCGCCGCCCTGGTCACCCGGCGCCTGCCGGAGGACGCCTTCGCTCCGGTGCTGTTGGTCTGGTCCGGTGCGATCCTGATCGGAGGCGCCGTCGAGGGCGTGGCCATCTACCAGAGGGCGCAGAAGCACGCGCCGACGCCACTCGGCTCCTGGGTCCTGCGCTCGCAGGGGAACCTGTCGCTTGTGGCGATGGCGATTTCCGCCCTGCTGATCTGGCGCGACCTCGCCTGGGCGATTCCCGGCGTCTGGCTCCTGCTACTTGGGCACTCGCTCTACATGCTGGGTGGCCTCGCCTTCGCACCGTTCAGGGTCGGCGGCATCGCCTACCAGATCGGCGGCGTCGTCGCCCTGGCGCCGCTCGGGATTCCGCTAGAAGCGTTTGCCGCGACCACCGCCCTCGCCAACCTGTGGCTGGCCTACTCGATTCACCGCCGGCGCACGGCCGACCGGTAACAGTCGCCCATGCGATGATGGGAGCAGGGTGAAGCTCGGGGCCCGCCATCCGGAGATGGCGCAAACTCGGCGCGTCCTCGCGGCGATCGGCGGGCTGCTCGCCGGCAAGGTCCGCTGACCGCGAGGCCGGACGCGCGACGCCGCCGCTCGAGACCGCCTCGACCGG
>JBFGLX010000457.1:0-2165 GCA_041575955.1 Thermoanaerobaculia bacterium | reverse complement strand
GCGAGCTGCCCGGCGGTCGTGACCAGCGGCCGAGCTAGCCTCACCTTCTCACCAGCGTTCGAGGCGGCGAGCGCCGCGGAGCCGTCCCGCGCAGCCGGCCATCCCGCCGGCAAACAGAAGGACTCCCCCGGCGGCGGTCCGGGGCTCGACGCCGGTCTGACCCGGGCGAGCGGCATCGCCGGCCCGACGCTCGAGGAGGTCGTCGGGGTGAGTCGACCAAGACCACCCGCAGAAATATGTCGCCCTTCTCGGGCTCGAAGAACGCGCTCGAATGGGCCGGAGCGAGTCTGGCCTCGATCAGCCCGCGCCAATCCGCGCCCCGGCGCCCCGTCGGGTATTCTCGGCGGGTGGCGACAGCGCAAGACGATCTCGAACCGGCGCGACCCCGCAGGTGACCGAGGGAATCGCTTCCGCATCCGCCGTTCGATTCGGGACGAACGACGCCGCGGAAGGAGAACAAGAAATGGCCGTAGGCGACACCATTCTGGATTTCGAGCTCGTGAACCAGGACGGGAAGACCGTTCGCGCGCGTGACTACCGCGGCGCGAAGTGGATCCTCTTCGCCTACCCCAAGGCGTCCACTCCCGGCTGCACCAAGCAGGCCTGCGGCTTCCGAGATCGGCAGGACGACCTCGCCGGGGCCCGGGTGCTGGGGATCAGCCCCGACGCGCCGGCGGCGCTCAAGAAGTGGAAGGACAAGGAGCGCCTTCCCTACGATCTGGTCTCGGACCCCGACCACGAGGTGCTCGAGCAACTCGGCGCCTGGGGCGAGAAGTCGATGTACGGCCGGAAGTACATGGGCGTGATCCGCTCGCACTGGGTGATCGGCGAGGACGGTGAGATCCTGGACGAGCAGATCAAGGTCAGCCCGGCCAAGAGCGTCGAGCTGGCGACCGGCTTCCTGGCCGAAGCCTGAGCTCGGATCGCCAGCGGGGCCTCCGGCTAGCCGCGCAGCGCCGCGATCTCTTCGGCGGTCAGCTCCCGATAGCTGCCGACTGCCAGGTGCGGATCCGCCACCGGGCCGATCGCCACCCGCTCGAGCCGCTGCACCGGATGGCCGACCCGGAAGAACAGCTCGCGGATCTGGCGGGTGCGCCCCTCGGCGATCTCGACCGTCCACCAGGAGTTCTCGGTCGCCGGGCGGCGGCCCTTCCTGGGAGCCGCGGCGACCGTCGCCGGCGCCGTCCGCCGGCCTTCGAGCATCATGCCCCGCCGGATGCGATCGAGCGCCTCCCGCCCCGGGTGCCCCTTCACCTTGACCAGGTAGGTCTTCTTGCAGCCGTAGCGCGGGTGGGCGATGCGCTGAGCCAGCTCGCCGTCGTTGGTCAGCACGATCAGGCCCTCGGTGTGGAAGTCGAGCCGCCCGACCGGCACCAGGTTGCCGCGGTGCCGCGGGGCGACGAGGTCGAGCACCGTGGGCCGGCCCTGCGGATCCGAGCGCGTCGTCACGTAGCCGGCCGGCTTGTTGAGCAGCAGGTAGCGCAGCGCCGGCGGCTGCCGCAGGAGCTTGCCGTCGACCTTGATCGCGTCCCGGTCGGCGTCGACCTTGTCGCCGACGCCGGCGACCGCGCCGTTGACCGTCACCCGCCCGGTGCGGATCAGCTCCTCCGAGGCGCGACGCGACGCGACGCCCGCCCGAGCGAGGACCTTCTGCAGCCGCTCGCTCACCCTTCCTCGAGCGACATCTGCAGGTCCGGCTCGGACCCGAACGTCTCCTCGAACTCCTCGAGCGGCGGCAGGTCCTTGAGCTCCTGCAGGCCGAAGTGCATCAGGAACTCGCGCGTCGTGCGGTAGACGAACGGTTTGCCGACCACCTGGCGCCGCCCGGAGATCTTGATCAGCCGCCGGTCGAGCAGCGTCTTGAGCACGCCCGCCGGCTGCACTCCCCGGAGCTCGTGAATCTCCGGGCCGGTGATCGGCTGCCGATAGGCGATGATCGCCAGCGTCTCGAGGGCCGCCATCGACAGCTTGCTGCGGCCGGTGATCTCGAAGAAGCGGCGCAGGTAGCCGTGCAGGTCGGGGCGCGTGACCAGGCGCAGGCCACCGGCGACGTCCTCGGCGTGGATGCCCCGGCCCGGCTGCTGCCGGTAGCGCTCGAGCACCGATTCGAGCGCCGCCACCGCCGCTTCCCCCTCGCCCTCGTCGAACAGCTCGACCAGCTTGGC
>JBFGLX010000456.1:0-2171 GCA_041575955.1 Thermoanaerobaculia bacterium | reverse complement strand
CGCTCAGAGAGCGGGTCATGTCGGGGATCATCTTGGCGATCCGGTCGATCTTGGCGTAGGGCGTCCCCATCACCCGGCCGACGTCGCGCAGCACCGCCTTGGCGGCGAGCGTCCCGAAGGTGATGATCTGCGCCACCTTGTCGCGGCCGTACTTGTCGCCGACGTAGTTGATGACCTCGCCGCGCCGGCGCATGCAGAAGTCGATGTCGATGTCGGGCAGGCTGACCCGCTCGGGGTTGAGGAAGCGCTCGAACAGCAGGTCGTACTGGAGCGGATCGATGTCGGTGATGCGCAGGCAGTAGCCGACCAGCGAGCCGGCCGCCGAGCCGCGGCCGGGGCCGACCGGAATTCCGTTCTCGCGCGCGAAGCGGATGAAGTCCCAGACGATCAGGAAGTAGCCGCTGAACCCCATCCGGCGGATGACCTCGATCTCGGTCTGGAGCCGCTGCTGGTAGTGCTCTTCGGAGAACCTCTCGAGCACCTGGGCGTTGCGCCGCCTGAGCTCGCCGAGCCGCTGCTCGAGTCCCTCGCGCACCACGCGCTCGAAGTACGAGTCGATCTCCTCGCCGGCCGGCAGCGGGAACTCCGGCAGGTGGAAGGTGTCGGACGGGATCTCCAGCTCGCAGCGCTCGGCGATCGCCAGCGTGTTCTCGATCGCCTCGGCATCCTGGCGAAACGCCGCGAACATCTCGTCGCCGGTCTTCAGGTAGAACTGGTCGCTCGCGTACTTGAGGCGATCGGTGTCCTGGAGCGCCCTCTGGGTGCCGATGCACAGCAGCACGTCGTGGGCGAAGGAATCCGACTGCTTCAGGTAGTGGCAGTCGTTGGTCGCCACCAGCGGGATGCCGTCCTGGCGGCCGATCCGGCGCAGGATCTCGTTGCACTGGCGCTGCTCGGGGATGCCGTGGTCCTGCAGCTCGAGGTAGAAGTTGCCCTCGCCGAGGATGTCGACGTATTCGCGGGCGATGGCGCGCGCGTCGCGCTCCTTGCCGGCGACGATCTGCTCGTTGATCTCGCCCTTCAGGCAGGCCGACAGGCCGATCAGCCCGTCCGCGTGCCGGCGCAGGAAGTCGCGGTCGATGCGCGGCTTGTAGTAGAAGCCTTCGAGGTAGGAGCTCGAGGTCAGCTGGATCAGATTGCGATAGCCGGTGAGGTTGCGCGCCAGCAGCACGAGGTGGTTGTTGCTGGCGCGCGTCCGGTCGCGGTCGAGCCGGCTGCCCTGGGCGACGTACGCCTCGATGCCGATGATCGGCTTGATCCCGGCCTTGCGGGCCCGCTTGTAGAACTCGATCGCCCCGAACATGTTGCCGTGATCGGTGAGCGCCAGCGCCGGCATGCCCGCCTGCTTGGCGGCGCCGACCACGTCGTCGAGGCGGTTGGCGCCGTCGAGCAGGCTGTACTGGCTGTGCAGATGAAGGTGAGCGAAAGGGGTGGGTCCGGACACGGCAGTCACTCCACGCCCAACTGCTCGAGGGCCCTGCGGCTCATCTCGGCGGCGGCGGTGCCGGAGAGCGGCCCGCCGGGCAGGCACTCGCCGGCGTCGGCCAGCAGCCCGCAGCGGGCGGCCGTGGCGCACAGCGACTCGACCGAGGCGCCGAGCTCCGGATCGTAGGCGGCCAGGCAGGCCGCTCCCGGCTGGCTGCGCCCGAGCAGCGCCAGGAAGGTGGTCAAGGCCTCGACGCGGCTCACCGGCCGCTCGGGCTCGAACTGATGCATCACTCGATCCACCGACATCAGGCCGAGATTCACCACCCGCACGATCTGCTCGCGGAACGGGTGCTCGAAGATGTCGTTGACGATCAGGCCGCTGGCCGAGCGGCTGTAGCGGATCTCGGGAAAGAGCCAGTAGAGCACCGCCGCGAAGTCGCCGCGGCTGAGCTCCGGCCGCTCCACCAGCTCCTTGGCCTCGCCGGGCAGCATCACCAGACGCCAGACGAACTTGGCCTCCGACAGCTTGTCGGCGAGCGCCCGGTCGTCCGGATGCCGGGTGGCGAGCTCCTGCAGAATCCGCAGTCCGGTGGTCGGCTCCCCGACCTCGAGCTCGAGCTCGGCGCGCCGCTCGAGCAGGCCGCGGTCGTCCGGCTCGAGAGCGGCCAGCGCGGTCACCACCGTCAGCTCGCGCGTCAGGTCGCCGACGGCGACCGCGACGCCGCGCGCCGCGCGCAGCGTCT
>JBFGLX010000455.1:0-2172 GCA_041575955.1 Thermoanaerobaculia bacterium | reverse complement strand
CGCCGGGGCGACCCGGACGCGTTCGCGGACCTCGTGCGGCTGCACGAGCGGCGCGTCTTCCGCCTCGCCGGCCGCTTCTTCCGCCATCCGCACGACGTCGAGGAGGTGGCCCAGGAGACCTTCCTGACCGCCTGGAGCAAGCTCGGCACCTACCGGGCGGAGGCGCCGTTCGAGCACTGGCTGACCCGCGTCTGCCTCAACTGCTGCTACGCTCGGTTGCGCAAGGCGAGACCGACCGAGGAGCTGGCGGCCGAGCGCGCGGCGCCCGCGAGCGACCCCGACGCGCGGCTGGAGGTCGAGGGGCTGCTGCGGACGCTGGCGCCGAAAGACCGCTTCCTGCTCCTGCTGCTCTACGGCGAGGAGTGGTCGGTGGCCGAGATCGCCGAGCGCCTCGGCTGGAGCAAGACCAACGTGAAGGTGAGAGCGTACCGGGCGCGCAAGAAGCTGCGCCGGCTGCTGGAGGGAGCGGCATCGTGAACTGCGACGAGCTCCGCGGCCGCCTGATGATCTCGGACCGGGCCGAGGCGACCGTCGCCGTCGACGCCCATCTGGAAGAGTGCGCCGCCTGCCGCGACTTCCTCGCCCGCTTCGCCCTGGCGCGCGAGTCGCTGCGCGCGCACCGCTCCGAGCACCTGCCCGGCCCGCTGTTTGCCCGCCGCGTCAGCGCGGCGGTTCCGGGCGGCTCGGATCTTCTCGGCTGGGCGGCGGTGCGGCTGCTGCCCGCGGCCCTCGCGCTGACGCTGGCGCTGACCGCATGGGCCTGGCTGGCGACGCCGGCGCCGGGCGAGCTGGCGGAGCAGGCGCCGACCGACGACCTGCTCGCCTGGGCGCTCGAAGAGGACGGATCGTGACGAAGACGGCCGCGATCTCGGCGATCCTGGCAATCCTGGTTCTCGGCGTGCTGGTGGGAATCCTCGGCACCCACCTCTTCTACGCCCAGAAGCTCCGGAGCCCGGGCTCGTTCTCGATGATGGCGAGCCAGTTCTTTGCCGACCGGCTCGATCGAGAGCTGTCGCTGACCGACCAGCAGCGCGCCGCGATCGGAGCGATCCTCGATGAGACGCGGCTGGAAGCCGACGCCCTCAGGGACGATCTGCGGCCCAAGGTCGGCGCTCTGATGGAGGAGGCGTCCGAGCGCATCTCGGAGATCCTCACTCCGGAGCAGCGGCAGCGGTACGCCGCCTTGCGGGAGCGGCACCGCGGGCGTGCCGAGCACTTTCTCCTCGGGCCGCCGGGGCCGCCCCATTGGCGGGGCCACCGGCGGCCGCCCTGGCGCGACCGGCCGGCGCCGCCTCCCGCCGGGTCCGAGGAGGTCCCGACCGAAGATCGTCCGCAGGGGCCGGAGCCCTAGGAGAGGGATCGAGGGTCAGGCTCGCCGCGCGAGCCAGACCTGGTGGCCGGAGTCCTCGCCGAACGGACCGCGGCGAAAGTCGCCGTAGAGGTTGTCGATCTCGAAGCCGCTGTCGCGGAGCAGCTCGCGACTGCGGGCGGGCTCGATCCAACTCATCGACATCCGAACGTAGCGGGTCGAGTCGACGCTGCCGCGGTCGTCGAGATCTTCGACCCGCACCAGGACGTCGATCAGCTGGCGATCGACGTGCCGAGTCGACGATTCCCAGATCAGCCGGCTCCGGCCGTCGGGGTCGCGCACGTCGGCGCGCAAGTTGAGCGTCTTGGGCGGCACCGGGTAGTCGGGGTCGAAGACGAAGTGATCCCAGACGAAGAGGCCGCCGGGCCGGAGCTGCCCGTGCACGGTCTCCATGCATCGCCGCTGGTCGTCCTCGTCGGTCAGATGCCCGATCGAGTGGAACGGGATCGCGATCAGTCCGGCCGGCTCGGCCAGCGCGAAGTCGCGGAAGTCGGCCTGGATCAGCTCGAGACGGTCGCCGACGCCGGCCTCTTCGGCGCGCTCGCGGCAGAGCTCGAGCATCGCCGTCGACGAATCGACGCCGATCACCCGCCGGCCGCGGCGCGCCACTTCGACGCAGATCCGCCCGTTGCCCACCCCGAGCTCGACGACCGGCCCCTCGCTCGCGCTCAGGAGCTCGACGTAGAACTCCCGCATCTCACCGGTCACCGGGACGCTGTCGACCCAGGCGTCGTAGAGCGCGGAGAAATCGTCGTAGGGAACGCGGGCCATCAGCCCCCTCCGAACTCCTCCATCACCGCCTG
>JBFGLX010000454.1:0-2204 GCA_041575955.1 Thermoanaerobaculia bacterium | reverse complement strand
CTCGGCGAACGCCAAGTGGCTCGACGAGATCTCGCACAGCAACCCGCTCTGGCTGCACACTCGCGACGCCGAGCGCATCGGGGTGCGCACCGGCGACCTGGTCCGGGTCGAGACCGCCATCGGCCACTTCGTGGTCAAGGCCTGGGTGTGCGAGGCGATCCGCCCCGGGGTGGTCGCCTGCAGCCACCACATGGGACGCTGGAAGCTCGACAACGGCTCGACCGAGGGCCAGCGGCAGCTGATGGCGACCGTCGCTCTCGAGCACCGGGAGTCGAGCTGGCAGATGACCCGCAAGGCCGGCGTCACGCCATTCGACTCGAGCGATCCCGACACCCGGCGCATCTGGTGGACCGACGCCGGCGTCCACCAGAACATGACCTTCCCGGTGCACCCCGATCCGCTGTCCGGCATGCACTGCTGGCACCAGGCGGTGCGCGTCGTCAAGGCCGCTCCCGGCGACCGCTACGGCGAGATCGCCGTCGACACCGCCAAGTCGATCCGTGTCTTCGACCAATGGCTGGCCAAGACCCGCTCGGCGGTCGACCACTCGCCCGACGGCACCCGGCGCCCGGACTGGCTCATCCGGCCGGTCAAACCGACCGCCGCGGCCTACGCCCTTCCGGAGACCAAGAAATAGGGACGGGGCTCGCCCCCGCCCGCCAGCATGGAGCTGTTCCGCGCCCTGGGGACCCTGGCCGAGCCACCCTCGGTGGAGACGCCCAGGCTGTCGAGCCTGCTCGGACTGGGCAAGCCGCCGCGGCCGGGCGAGTACGAGGAGCTGTTCCTCTTCCAGCTCTATCCGTACGCCTCGGTCTACCTCGGCCCCGAGGGCAAGATGGGCGGCGAGGCGCGCGACCGGATCGCCGGCTTCTGGCGGGCGCTGGAGCTCGAGCCACCCCCGGAGCCCGACCATCTCGCCCTGCTGCTGGGTCTGCACGCCCGCCTCGCCGAGCTCGAGTCGGAAGCGGGGAGCGATACGGCCCGCCGCGCCTGGGGCCACGCCCGCAAAGCCTGGCTTTGGGAGCACTTGCTGAGCTGGCTGCCCGTCTACCTGGTTCGGGCCGGCGAGCTTGGGAGCCGTTTCTACCGGGCCTGGGCGCAGCTGCTGCTGCGCGCCCTCGGCGAAGAGGCGCGCGATCTCGGACTCCCGGTCCACGCACCGCTGCACTTGCGTGAAGCGCCGCCACTCGCCGATCCGCGGCTCGCGCCGGAGACGCCTGAAGCGGAGCTCCTCGACCAGCTCTTGAGCCCGGCGCGTACCGGTTTCGTGCTCACCACCACCGATCTGCGCCGGGCGGCGTTCGACCTGGAGCTCGGCCTGCGCGCCGGTGAGCGGCGGTTCGCGCTCGAAGCGCTGATCGCGCAAGATGCCGTAGCGACCCTCGACTGGCTGGCCGGCTTCGCCGAGGCCAGAGCCAAGCGTCACGCTGCGAACGAGTTGGCGGTGTTCGAGCCGGTCATGAGCCTCTGGGTCGAACGAGCATGTGCTTCAGCCACGCTGCTCGGCGAGCTGGCGACCGATGCGCGCGAGGCGAGCCAGCACTCGACTCGGAGTGACTGAGTCGAGTCTTCCGCCGCACCTCCGATCAAGGCCTGGCAAGGCTCCTCTCGTGGTGACTGAGCGGGGGCGCTGCGCTTGAGGTCCCGTCTGGGGTACCCGAGCCCTCCGTACCCCTACCCGACTTCGCAGGACTCAGGGCTTGCCGTAGCTCTTCTCGCCCGCGTCGACCCGGATCTCGAGCCGGTTCTGGCGCGGCGGCAGCGGACAGGTGGCGAACGGCGTGAAGACGCAGGGCGGGTTGTAGGCCTTGTTGAAGTCGACCACCACCCGGCCGTCGGCGTCCGGCGGATCGGCGTAGAGGTAGCGGCCGCCGCCGTAGGTCTCCTTGCCGGTGGTCTGGTCGGCGAAGATGAGGAAGAGCTCGTCGGCGCCCGGCTCGGCGACGACGTCGAGCCGCTGCTCGCGGCCGCCGGCCTCGAACACCACCGCGCCCCAGCTCGGCTCCTCGGTGACGGTGCCGAGCACGGTCGGGATCGGGATCGTCCGCGGCGGATCGTACTCGTCGAAGCGGGCCTCGATCCGCCACCGCCAGTCGATCGGGAAGCTCTCGATTCCCTCGAACGAGAACCGGGCCGGATGATTGCGGTCCTTGACCCGGAGCGCCCGCTGGGCGTCGCGCTGGATGACGTAGGCCGACAGGTCG
>JBFGLX010000453.1:0-2211 GCA_041575955.1 Thermoanaerobaculia bacterium | reverse complement strand
TGCCGATGATCTCGGGAGGTGCGAGCTCGGTCAGTGCGGCGACCAGGCCTTAGCCTCCGATGATCAGCCAGTGCAGCGGCCAGCCCTTGACGATGCGAAGAACGCCGAAGCCCACGGCGCAACCCACGGACAGCGCCACCGTCGCCCGCAGCGCCAGGGCGTAGCTCGCCGCGGCCTCCCCACCGGACGCGATCACTCCGGCCAGCGCCGCGGCAGCGGCCGCCTCGCGCGACACCGCGATCAGCGCCGGCTCGGCAACGGTGGTTCCGAAACCGAGGGCGAACGCGAAGGCCAGCAGCCACCCGAGGTGGCCCTTTCGTGCGAAGTCCCAGGCCATCGATTCGCCGAGGGGAAAGAGCCCCATCTCCAGACCGCGCACGAAGAGGGTCAAGCCGACCAGGATGAGCACCAGGCCAAAGACCATCTCCGCCAGGTTCGGGAAAGGCTGGCGCAGCACGGCGATCTGGAAGAACGCGACGACGCCGACCACCGGCGCGAGCTCGCGCGCGCTATTGAGACCTGCTCGAAAGAGCGATACGACGAATCTCATGCCGGACCGGGCACCGGGGCGGCCGGACGCCGCTTCATCGGGCAACGCCGAGGAGCGCCTGGTGGTCGCGGGCGAACCGCTCGAAGGTGCGGGCGCGATCGCCCGTCAGCCGCTCGACCGTGTCGGTGACGGTCTCGGTCGGCCCGCCGGCGCGCTGGTAGGCGGCGATGGCGAGGGTGCCGCCGATCAGCCAGGGGGGCTGGCCGGCGGCGTACAGACGGACCCAGGCCGCGTCGTCGCTCTCGGCGACGTAGGCGAGGGGACGATCGAGCAAGCGCGCGAGGATCTCGGTGGCCCGGCGGTAGGAGAGCGCCTCGGGGCCCGTCACGACGTAGGTCTCGCCGGCGTGCCCGTCTCCGGTCAGGACCGTCGCCGCGACGGCGGCGATGTCACGCGTGTCGATGAACGGGATCTTGCCCTCGCCGGAAGCGGAGTAGACGCGGCCGGCGGCCGCGTCGAAGACGGTCGAGGCGAGCAGGTTCTGCATGAAGTGGTGGGGACGGAGGATCGTCCAGGCGAGCCCCGAGTCCGCGAGCACGCGCTCGACGTTGTAGTGCCACAGGCCGATGACCGACTTCGAGTGGTCGGAGGCGCCGAGGGCGGAGAGCTTGACCACGCGCTCGATGCCGGCGCCGGCCGCGGCCCGGATGGCGTTCTTCTCCAGCCGCACCTTGTCCTCGACGTTGCCGGTCAGGAGAAAGAGCCGCGTCGCGCCCCGGAAGAGGTCGGGCAGGCCCGCGCGGTCGGCGAGGTCGCCCTCGACCCACTCGACGCCCGCGAGCGGCTCGCCGCGGTCGGGCCGCCTGGACAGCGCCCTGACGGATTCGCCCCGGGCGGAGAGCAGCCGCAGCAGCTCGCCGCCGATCGAGCCCGTCCCTCCGGTGACCAGGATCACGACGACCCGCCGGGCTCGGACGCCGCCTGCCGCCGCTTCCAATCGTCGGTCAGGAGTCCGCCGAAGCCCCAGTTCTCGTCGGCGATCTCCTGGATCACGATGTGGATGTGCTCCGGCCGCTTGCCGAGCAGCCGCACGAGCGAATCGGTGAGCTCCTTGACCAGGGCGGCCTTCTGCTCGCGCGTCGCGCCGCGGGTGATCTGGATGTTGGCGTAGGGCATCGCGTTCTCCTTTCTCGGGGTTGCGATAGAACGACCGGGTAGACTCCTGCCCGATGCTCGAGATCGGTCTGGTCGGGCTTCCGAACATCGGCAAGTCGACGCTGTTCAACGCCCTGACCTCCGGGCACGCGCAGGTCTCGAACTATCCCTTCACCACGATCGACAGCAACGTCGGTGTCGTGGCGGTGCCGGATGCGCGGCTCGAGAAGCTGGCGCGGGCGCTCGGGCCCGAGGAGACGACGCCCGCCCTCATCCGCTTCGTCGACGTCGCCGGGCTGGTCGAGGGGGCGAGCAAGGGAGAGGGCCTGGGCAATCAGTTCCTCGGCAACCTGCGCGCCGTCGACGCCCTGGCGCACGTGCTCCGCTGCTTCGAGTCGGAGCAGATCGCGCACGTGCTCGGTGCCGTCGATCCGGTGCGCGACGCCGGCCTGGTCGAGACCGAGCTTCTGCTCGCCGACCTGGAGCTCGCCGGCCGGATCGTGCGGAAGCGCCAGAAGATCTGGCAGAGCGACCCGAAGGTCCGGGCCGCGGAAGAGCAGCGCTTC
>JBFGLX010000452.1:0-2212 GCA_041575955.1 Thermoanaerobaculia bacterium | reverse complement strand
GGTGTCAAGCACCTCGCCGCTGATCCGTCCTTCGGTTCCGGCCAAAACGGCGCTCGCACAAAGCGCCAGCAGGCACGCCAGGGCCGACGTCGCCAGGGTTCTCGTCTTCTTGGTCGTCATCTGATACCTCATCGAAAAGACCTGCCTTCAAGCGTTTCGGGCTCCTGCTCCTGCTCGGGATCACCGGAAGGTGCAAGGACCTTGCCGGCCGCCGACAGCCGCGCCCGCAGGAGCTCGACTCGCTCGGCGCCGCCCTCCAGGCGCTCGGCCCGCTCCAGCCAGGCCTGCGCCCGGTCGGGACGATCGGAAGCCAGCTCCCAGAGACCCATGGCGGCTCTCGATTCCGGGTGTTTGCGATTCAAGTGCAAAGCTCGGCGGTAGAAGCGTCTCGCGTCCTCCAACCGCTCCTCCCGCAGCGCCAGATCGCCCAGGGACAGGTAGGTGAATGGGTTGCGGTTGCTTCTGCGATCGAGCAATCTTAGCAGTTCGCCGGCGCTGTCGGTCTCGCCGCGCATGCGCAGCACCGTCGCCAGGTTGCTGTAGAGCTGCAGCAAGTCCGGATTCCGTTCGATGCCGCGGCGGTACGCCTGCTCGGCGCCCTCGAGATCGCCCAGGCGGCGCCGCGCCACCCCCAGGTTGAGCCAACCGTGGGACCAGCCGGGATCGAGCATCACGCCGGTCTCCAGCCACCAGCTGGCCTCCTCCTCGTCGCCGGCGATCAGCGCCTCGGCGCCCCGATTGGCGTAGAACATCGCCAGGGCGGTGAGATCCGAGAGCTTGCGCGCGCCCAGGTAGCGCTCCTCGTCGGGAACGTATCCGAACTCGAGCACGGTGCGGTCGTTGCCGCTCCCCCAGCCGGCGGTCACGTGCTCCCAGCGCACGATCAGATCGCCCTCCTGGCCGTAGCGAGCCGCCCGTGGCAGCTCGAGGAAGTAGGCGCGGACGTCGATCTCCCGCGCCAGCGCCACGAACAGGTTGGTGAACGACAGGCAGTTGGCCTCGCCGGTGGCGAAGACCTCCTGGGCGGTCCCGGTCCGATCACGCATGTAGCGGACCGCCAGGCCCTCCCTCTTCACCAGCGCGTCCATCAGGGCGAAGAGGCGCTCCTTCTCGCTCGCGCCCCGCCGGACGTTGGCGTGCACCCACTCCACCATCTCGGGCGACAATTCGAGCGGCTGCACGAACGTCTCGAGATCGATGCCGAGCGCTGCGATCGACTCCTCGAGGGTCGCCGGCGTGACGGCGCCCCGGGGGGCGGTAGAGGCGCACGCGGCCAGCACGACGCACGCCCACCCGATCCCGCGGGGGCGCAGTCTGCCGGCGGTCCGCATGATCACCCCGGCGCCGACCAGCCGCAGGCGCGCGTCTCGTTCTGCTCGTCGAGGAACGCCTTGAGGGGCGCGAAGTAGTCGAGGATCGCGGTCGCGTCCATCTCGCGCTCGCCGGAGATCTGCTCGAGGGCGTCCGGCCAGGGGCGGCTCTGACCCATCTCCAGCATCTCGATCAGGCGCGACCCGGCCGCCTCGCTGCCGTAGATGGAGCAGCGGTGCAGGGGCCCTTCGACGCCCGCGGCCTGACACAGGGCGCGATGGAACTGGAACTGCAGGATGTGGGCCAGAAAGTAGCGGGTGTAGGGCGTATTCGCCGGCACGTGGTACTTCGCCCCCGGATCGAAGTGCGCCTCGGTGCGCTCGGTCGGCGGGGCGATCCCCTGGTAGTGGTTACGCAGCTCCCACCAGGCGCGGTTGTAGCGGCCGGGCGCGATCTCGCCCGAGAACACCTGCCAGCGCCACTGGTCGACCAGCAGGCCGAAGGGCAGGAACGCCACCTTGTCGAGCGCCATCCCGAGCAGCACGCCGATGTCCTTGGAGGCGTCCGGCGCCTGGTCGAGCAGCCCGACGTCGACCAGATAGCCCGGAGTCACCGAGAGCGCGATCGTGTCGCCGATCCCCTCGTGGAAGCCGTCGTTCGCGCTGCCGCGGAAGAGCGGCGGCTGGCCGTTGTAGGCGCGCTGGTAGAAGTTGTGGCCGAGCTCGTGATGGATGGTCGAGAAGTCCTCGGCGTTGATCTCGATGCACATCTTGATCCGCAGGTCGTCGACCATGTCGATGTTCCAGGCGCTGGCGTGGCAGACGACGTCGCGGTCGCGCGGCTGGGTGAACTGCGAGCGCTCCCAGAAGGTCTCGGGCAGCGGCTCGAAGCCGAGGGACGT
>JBFGLX010000451.1:0-2215 GCA_041575955.1 Thermoanaerobaculia bacterium | reverse complement strand
TGGTGCTCGAAGGTCTGCTGCGGCATCGCCTGCAAGGAGGCGATCGAGATCCGCCACCTGCTGCCCGACTGCCAGGTCTTCGTCTTCTACATCGACATGCGGATGTACGGCTTCTGGGAGGACCAGATCTACTGGAAGGCCCAGGAGGAGAACCACGTGCAGTTCATCCGCGGCATCGTCACCGAGGTCACCCGGCGCGGCGACACGGTGGTGATCAAGGGCGAGGACACCACCATGGGCCGGCCGGTGGAAGTGGCGATGGACGTGGTGATCCTGTCGGTGGGGATGGAGCCGAGCGCCGGCAGCAAGGAGATGGCCGCGCTGTTCGAGCTGCCGCTCGAGTCGCACGGCTTCATCGAGACCGTCGGCGGGCCGCTCAACACCGTGAGCACTCCGAAGGCCGGCTTCTTCGCCGCCGGGGCCGCGGTCGGCCCGGCCGACCTCGAGGATTCCATTTCCATGGCCGGCGCCGCGGCGATGAAGGCCGCGGGCTACCTGCGCAAGCAGGCGCTGGCGCGATCCGCTTGAGCCGCCGGCCGGAGAGAACGTGCTGTTCGACTCGCTAGCCCCCGACCAGGTCGTCGACTCCGAGGCGGCGCTGGAGTTCATGAAGGAGGCGACCAAGCTCGCCACCACCGAGGAGCTCGAAGACATCGGCTATCGGCTGGAGCGGAAGAGCGAGCTGTTCGCCGGGCTGCTGGGACCCGACGCGATCGGCGAGCTCGACGAGGCCGGCTTCCAGCGCCTGCTGAGCCGGATGTTCTCCTTGCGGCGCAAGTCGGCCCGTCTGATTCGAGCCAACGGCTGGCCGCTGATTCACCAGGAGCTCGAGCGGCTGCTCTACGATGACCGGCCGCCGGCCGAGCGGCTGGAGCGGTTCCTGAGCCGGGTAGGCGGTCTGGAGCCGGCGATGATCCTGTCGCTGGCCACCGAGGTGCTCCACTTCACCACGCCCAGCCGCTACTGGCTCTGGACCTACTGGATCTGGCATCCGGACAAAGGCAACGGCGCGCTCGCGCTGGTGATCCAGGACGAGATCGACCTGCGCGCGGACAGCCCCGGCGCGATCTACATGAACGTCGGCCGGGCGACCGCGCTGGTCAACGCCAAGGGCTACGGCGAGGGCTTCACCTTCGCCGGCGCCGGCCTGTTCGGCACCGACGTCTTTCTGGCCTGCGTCTACTCGGTCTACATGTACACGGTCTTCCGGGTGCGGCTGTCGCAGGAGTTCAACCGCATCCTGCCCGAGCTGCCCGAGCTGGTGCAGCGCATGCTGGGCGTTCAACGAGCGTCCGTGCTCCCCGCAGCGGCCAAGGCCGAAGGAGCTTCCAGTGCCCGATAGATCGTCCGACAGGTCGCGACGCTGGCTCGCCACCACCGCCCGGCCGCGAGCCAAGGACGAGGCGTTCGTCGAGAAGGACCAGGTGGTCCTCGAGGGGATCGACGTCTCCGGCCAGTGGAACCGGATGTACGAAGCGCGCGAGATCGTCGACTACGACCTCACCTATCTCGACAAGCTGACCGCCATTCCAGGCGGCGAATCGATGGGCTGGTGCTACCAGTGCGCGCAGTGCATCCCGGCCTGCCCGGTGGACGCGGCCGGCGGCGACTACGGGCCGCGCAAGATCTACCGGCGCCTGCAGACCGGCACGAACTTCTTCGACCACTCCGATCTGTGGCTCTGCACGACGTGCCAGAACTGCGTCCGGGTCTGCCCCAAGGAGGTGGACATGGTGCAGATCGTCCCGGCCGCCCGTGCCCAGGTCGTGCTCGAGGGCGGCAGCGTGCCCGCCGAGCTCCTGGAGATGTTCCAGAACGTCGCCCAGCACGGCAACCCGATGGGCGAGTCGGCGCGCAAGCGCACCCGCTGGACGCGCGGCGCCGGGGTCGAGGTGAAGATCCTGCCCAAGAGCCCGGAGCCGGTGGAGGTGCTCTGGTTCGTGGGCGACTACTACGCGTACCACAACCGCGGCGTCGACGCGGCGCAGGCGATGGCGCGGGTGTTCACCCGGCTGGGCGTCGACTTCGGCATCCTCGGCGCCGACGAGCGCACCGACGGCGACTCGCAGCGCCTGGCGGGGGAGCCGGGGCTGTTCGAAGAGGTCGCCGAGCACAACATCGAGCAGTTCGGCAAGTACGGTTTCGACAAGCTGGTGACCTCGGGACCGCACGCCTACAACGCGATCAAGAACGAGTACCCGAAGCTGAACGGCGG
>JBFGLX010000450.1:0-2227 GCA_041575955.1 Thermoanaerobaculia bacterium | reverse complement strand
TCGTCAGCCAGCAGCCGGGCGGCGATCGAGAGGCTCGCGATCGCCGGGCTCGACTTCGTCGATCCGTCGTCGGCCCGCCAGACGAGGGAGTCGAGGCCCGAATAGCCCTCGTCGGGCGTATAGAACCACTCGTCGGCGCTCCGCGAGAGCCGGCCGTGCGCCGGCGGGGCGACGATGACGAACGACAGGGGCGCGCCTTCGGGATCGGACGAGTGCCGGGTGAAGGGCAGACGGAGCGTAGCGCCCTCGGAGAGCGACAGGGCGAAGCCGCTCGCCACCGGCTCCTGGTTGATCCGGACGCCGATCGACACCGTGGCCGGCCGCGAGTCGTCGATGCCGTCGCTCACGGTCCAGGTGAACGCATCGTCGCCGGAGAAGCCGGCGCCGGCGGTGTAGGTCAGGTTGGGCGCCGCTCCGGCCAGCCGGCCGGCGGTCGGGCCCCCGGTGATGGTGTAGGCATGCGGGCCGGGACCGTCGGGGTCCAGGTAGCCGAGAGCGACCGCCAGCGGCTCGGTGCCGAGAACGGTGAGACGCTGGTCGAGCGTCCGGGGCCGATCGTTGGCGCCGTCCAGGCGCAGGACGTAGACGGCCGCTTCGGCGCCGATCCCGGCCGGCCGGGTCCAGGATTGGGCGCCGGCGCGCAGGGCTACGTGCTCTTCGACGACCTCGCGGCCGCTCGGGATGTCGAGCCAGCGCCGCCGGTAGCTGCCGGCGGCGAAGTTCCTCAGGCGCAGCGCCTTTCGACCTCGGTGCGCGTAGAGAATGTAGCTCTTGCCCGTGCGGGCGAGGACGTGGAGGGTGTCGCCGGCGGCGAGCTCGTCGCGCGGCTCCATGGTGTAGAAGTCGGTCGACTCCATGAACCGACGCAGGCGGCCGAGATCCTCGAGGTCGGCGATCGGGGTGCCGGCGATGTCCATCTCGTACGCCATGACGTAGGCGCCCGCCAGGGCCGAGGTCCACGCCTTCCGGCGCGAGGTCGCGCCGTGGCCCCAGTCGGCGGCCTCCGCCAGGTTCAGGTTGTACCTGCCCCGGGCCTGGCGCCAGGCGCTCACCAGGCCGGCGTGGAGGCCCTCGGCCCTGTCGGCGTTGTGCTGGATCGCGAACTGGTCGATCGCCGGATCGTCGGCGAACTCCGCGAACTCGGGCGCGGCGCGGCCGCGCGCAGAGAGCTTGTGCACCGCGACCGGATGATCGTGATCGTCGGCCGCCTTGATCAGCTTGGCGAGCGCCGAGACCCGCGCCGGCGTATAGGTCTCGTCGTACTCCTCGGCAACCACCCAGATCAGGTGCCGGTGGTGCTCGAAGCGGTCGACGAGGCCGCGAACGAACGCCGCCTCGCGATCGCCGACCTCGTCCCCGGTGTCCCAGATCAGCGAGCCGTCGTCGTAGAGAAACAGGAAGATCGTGACGCCGGCCGCGTCCAGCTGTGCGAACCACCCCTCCCACTGGTCGAGGGCCGCGCGATTCAAGCCTTGCGACGGATCGTTGTCGATGAACGGGTTCTCGGTCGAGTCGCCGTCGCCGCCGTGGGAGCGAACCGCCATGAGATAGATCGAGTTGGCGCCGGTCGGAGCGAGCTTGTCGATCAGCTGCTGCTGGTCGCCGTCGCGCGTGCCGTCGGCGTTCAGCGTGCCGCGGTAGAGAAACCCCTCGGGATCGCCCGGGCCGGCCATGAAGAACGGTCCGCCCAGGTGGTAGAAGAGGAAGCTCGGGTAGGCGGGATGGACGCTCACCTGGCCTGGGAGAAGGGCTGGCGAGCTGCCGGCTACCAGGAGATGGCCAACGACGACCAGCGGCAGCGCTCGGGCGAGTCTGGCAGCCCGTGGTGGAAGTCGGTACGCCCATCTTGCGGCGGAGCGAGGCCGGCTGCGGTGTCGCCGCCATCGGGCTGCGAGGCTGCCCGCGCGGCGACCTCGGGCTCTCGAATCCAAGCGGTTACCCCTGGCCGTCCGCCCGCGAGCTCGGCGCCTCGACCAGGAACGGCCCGATCGCCATGGCGTCGAGGTGGCCGCGCACGAAGGCGCGGATGGCGTCGCGCGGCGTGCAGACGATCGGCTCCTCGTGCATGTTGAAGCTGGTGTTGATCAGGCAGGGGATGCCGGAGAGCTTCTCGTACTCCTGGACGATGTCGTAGTAGCCGGGGCTCACTTCGCGCCGGACGAGCTGCGGCCGCGCGGTGCCGTCGACGTGGACCGCCGCCGGGCAGCTGCGCTTCATCCACTCGGTG
>JBFGLX010000449.1:0-2234 GCA_041575955.1 Thermoanaerobaculia bacterium | reverse complement strand
TTCGACAACATCATCGGCAAGAGCAAGCCGATGCGCAAGGTCTTCGAGCTGATCCAGCTCGCCGCGCCGGCCAAGAGCAACATCATGGTCCTGGGCGAGAGCGGCACCGGCAAGGAGCTGGTCGCCAAGTCGATCCACCACCACTCGCGGCGGGCGGACGGACCGTTCGTCACAGTGAACTCGGGCTCGATGCCCGCGGACCTGCTCGAGAGCAACCTGTTCGGGCACGTCAAGGGTGCTTTCACGGGCGCGATCTCGAGCAAGAAGGGCCTGTTCGAGATGGCCACCGGCGGCTCCATCTTCTTCGACGAGATCGGCAACATCCCGCTCGACACCCAATCCAAGCTGCTGCGGGTGATCCAGGAGCGCGAGTTCATGCGCCTGGGCGGCGTCGACGTGCTCAAGGCCGACGTGCGGATCATCGCCGCCACCAACGCCGACCTGGAAGCCGCGGTCCAGAAGGGCGACTTCCGGGAAGATCTCTTCTACCGGCTGAACGTGATCACGATCGTGCTGCCGCCCCTGCGCCAGCGCCCCGAGGACATTCCGCTCCTGGCGCGCGCGTTCCTGACCAGCTACGCCGAAGAGAACGAAAAGGAGATCCGGGACATCTCGCTCGAGGCGATGGAGCTGCTGCTCGACTACCAGTGGCCGGGCAACGTCCGCGAGCTCGAGAACGCGATCGAGAGGGCGGTCGTGCTGTCGCAGGACTCGGTCCTGGACGTCGATCTCCTGCCGCCCGCGGTGCGCCAGCCGAGCTCCGGCGCGGTGCCGGCCGCGGCCCTGCCGTCGAACGGCATGTCCTTCAAAGAGGCGATCGGCGCCTACGAGAGGCAGCTCATCGTCCGAGCGCTGCAGACCTCCGGCGGGGTCCAGAAGAAGGCCGCCGAGATCCTCAAGGTGAAGCCGACGACGCTCCACGAGATGATGAAGCGGTTGAACATCTCGGTGGACGCGCTGGTGATCTGACAGCGGCGTGGGTCGGCCGGCGTCCGGGAGGGGCGGCTGGAGGGCTACCCCCCGGACGCCTTCGTTCGAGCGGGATCGCGGCGGGCGCGTCCAGCGAGATCGGGAGTGAGCGAGCGGGAGCCTGATCTCCCGTTCCAGCGGGCCCGCATCAACTAGAATCCCCACACCTCGATCCGCTCCCGGAAGGAATCCCACGTGCTCCGAGCCCCCTCGATCTGCCAGGCCGCAACCCTAGCTCTTCTCGTCTCGGTCGGACCGGTGCTTGCCGCGGAGGCGATCGTCGAGCCCTTGAGCGACGGCGCGGTCCTGGATCTGCCGGCGCTACGGACCGAGGTACCGGCGCCGCAGGAGTTCCTCGGCTACCCGCTCGGCGATCGGTTCACCCATCACGAGCGGATCGTGTCCTACCTCGAGGCGCTCGCCGCGAGCTCCGATCGGGTCGCGCTGACCCGGTACGGGACCACCTACGAGGGCCGGCCGCTGCTGCTGGTGGCGATCAGCAGCCCGGCGAACATCGCGCGCCTCGAGGAGCTGCGCGAGCGCCACCTGAAGCTGGCCGACCCGCGCGGGGTCGAGCGGGCGGAGATCGACCAGATCAGCGGCTCCGATCCGGTCGTCGTCTGGCTCGGCTACGGCGTGCACGGCAACGAGTCGTCGTCGGCCGAGGCCGCCCTGCTCACCGCCTATGTCCTCGCCGCCGCCGAGGGCGGCTGGTCCGAGCGCCTCGAAGACGTGATCGTGCTGATCGATCCGCTGGTCAATCCGGACGGGCGCGAGCGCTACGTCCACTTCTTCGAGACCCAGCGCGGACGGCGGGCCGACCCCTCGCCGCTCTCCTCCGAGCACTGGGAGCCGTGGCCGGGCGGGCGGCAGAACCACTACCTGGTCGATCTCAACCGCGACTGGGCGTGGGCGTCGCAGATCGAGACTCGCAGCCGCCTGGCGGCCTATCGCCGCTGGGAGCCGCAGGTGTTCGTCGACTTCCACGAGATGTGGGCCGACTCGACCTACTTCTTCCCGCCGGCGGCGGACCCGATCTCACCGCTGATTCCGCCGACGACCATCGGCTGGCTCGCCACCTTCGGCCGCGCCAACGCCGTCGCCTTCGACGGTCAGGGCTGGACCTACTACGTCGGCCAGCGCTTCGACCTCTTCTACCCCGGCTACGGCGACTCCTACCCCGGCCTGCGCGGCGCGGTCGGGATGACCTACGAGATGGCCGGCCACGGCCGGGCGGGCTCGGCGATCGAGCGCCCCGACGGCCA
>JBFGLX010000448.1:0-2264 GCA_041575955.1 Thermoanaerobaculia bacterium | reverse complement strand
CGGTTTAGTGGAGGTGGCGTCCTCTTAGGGACTCTCCACGGCGTCCGTGGCGCTATCACTGGAGGAACCCCTGAAGGGGTACCCCACGCCACCGAGACAAACCCGAGGCCTCGGCTCCCAGGAGCCGGGGCCTTTCTACGTAGCGCCTCGGGATCTCGGCCGCGCGGACCCGCCGACATGAACATCGAGCTCGACCGGGAAGCCGGCAAGCTGGCGCTGTCGTTCGCCGACGCCCAGGGCGTGCGGACGTTTTTCGACCGGGCGGCGGCGGAAGGCGGGTTCCTGGTCAGTTTGCCGTCGGAGCTGGGCTTCCGGCAGACGGTGGGCGTCGAGGCGCGCTCGGCGGACGGCGTCGAGTTCGCGTGCACGGCCGAGGTCAGCGGGGTGTCGAAGACCGCCGACGGCGAGTTCCGGACCGCCCTGCTGCTGGTGGGCGGCTGGGGGCCGGATCAGGCCGAGCGTCTCGAGCGGGCCGTGGCCGCGGCTCGGGGAGCGCGGGGCTCGGAGGCGGCGGCCGGCGAGCCGTCCGCCGCCGCGCCCGCCGGGGGCGAGACCCGCGGCGTCTCGCCGATGCACGCCATCCGCTCGATGAACCCGAACCAGCGCACGATGCTGGCGCGCAAGGCGAATCGAATCGAGCGCCAGATCCTGCTCAACGACAGCTCGCCGCAGGTGCTGCAGGCGCTGCTCGCCAACCCCCGACTGGCCGGCAAGGACGTGCTGCGGCTGGTGAAGTCGACCCACGTCACGGCGCCGCTGCTCAAGCGGATCGCCGAAGATCCGCGTTGGGGGCAGAACCAGGAGATCCTCGGCGTGATCGCCAAGAACCCCAAGACGCCCTCGCCGGTGGCGCTGCGCCTGCTCGAGCGGCTGCGAACCTCGGACCTCCGCTTCATGGCCAAGCTCTCCTCCGGAGTTCGTGACAACATCCGCCGGGCGGCGCTGCGCGAGTACATGCGGCGAACCGGCCGCTAGCCTATGTCGATACCCAGACCGCTCCTGTGGCTGACCACCCTCTGCCTGCTCGGCTGTGCCGGCGCGCCGGCGCCGGTGAGCGCTCCGCGGGCGGCCGAGGCCGAGGCGGGCTACGAGATCCACTGGGTGCGCGACTCGGCCGAGTACCGGGCGGCCCTGGTGCAGACCTATCGGCTGGCGGGCCTGCAGCTCGAGGAGCTGACCCGCGACCTCGAGCGCGGCAGCTGGGCGGTCGTCTTGGATGCCGACGAGACGGTGATCAGCAACCTCGGCTACTCGCTCGGGCGGGCCGGACAGGAGCCACGCTGGACCGAGGAGACCTGGACCGAATGGGTGCGGACCAAGCGGGCGACGGCCATACCCGGGGCGATCGAGTTCATCGACCGGGTGCACCGCCTCGGCGGCAGGGTGGCGATCGTCACCAACCGCTCCGAGGGCGTTTGCGACGCGACCCACGAGAATCTCGTCGCCCTGGGCATCCGCTTCGACGTCCTGCGCTGCCGCGCGGACGAGTCGAGCAAGGAGTCCCGCTGGCGGGCGATCGAGGCGGGCGACGGCACCGGCCTCGGGCCGCTCGAGATCGTGATGTGGATCGGCGACAACATCCACGACTTCCCCGGCCTCGACCAGTCGGCGAGAGCGCGCGGCGGCGACGCCTACGAGGAGTTCGGCGTCCGCTACTTCGTGCTGCCGAATCCGCTCTACGGGTCCTGGGAGCCCGGCCGGTAGCCCGGATCGCCCCTCTCATCCTCCCCGCCCGGCACGAGCACGGCGGAACTTGACGCGACGTCAGGACGTCGCGGGCCGTCGGCGGGGGTCAGACCGCGCCGTAGGCGACCATGGCGTCGGCGACCTTGACGAACGCGGCCAGGTTGGCGCCGGTCACGTAGTCGACGAAGCCGCCCTCCTGCTCGCCGTAGGCCACGCACTTGCCGTGGATGGTGCGCATGATCGAGCGCAGGCGGGTGTCGACCTCCTCGCGCGTCCAGGCCATGCGCTGGGCGTTCTGGCTCTGCTCGAATCCGGACGCGGCCACGCCGCCGGCGTTGGCCGCCTTGCCCGGCGCGTAGAGAATCCGCGCGTCGAGCAGACGCCGAACGGCCCGCGGGGTGCACGACATGTTCGAGCCCTCGGCGATCGCCCTGACCCCGTTGACGATCATGATGCGCGCGTCGTCGTCGTCGATCTCGTTGTGGGTGGCGCACGGCAGGGCGACGTCCACCGGCACCGCCCAGGGCCGGCGGTCGGCGTGGAAGGTCGCGCCGCGAAAGTGCTCGGCGTACTCGGCG
>JBFGLX010000447.1:0-2281 GCA_041575955.1 Thermoanaerobaculia bacterium | reverse complement strand
GCGACGTAGCCGCGCTCGTCGGCGCTGCAGCAGTAGAGCGAGATGTAGCGCTTGTTGTTGGCGATGCCGATCTTCATCCAGTCGCCCTCGCGGCCGGTGGCGTACTTGTAGTGGAACTTGCCGTAGCCCATCAGGCCGAACTCCATCGTCGGCTCGAGCTCGGGAGCCACCTCGCGCACCAACTCGTGGAGGCGCCTCAGGTCGGGGCGCCGCGCCTCCTCGACTTCGGCGATGTAGGCGGCGTGGGTCTTCGCCTTCGACTTTCCGTACACGGGCGCAGTCTACCTCCCTCAGGCGATCGGCACGCGCTCGTCCTGCGGACCCTCGACGCTCTCCACCCCGATGCCGTGATCGGTCAGGTAGCCGACGCCGTTCTCGCCGGAGTAGCCGCCGCCGACCACGATCACCTTGGTGATCCCCGCGTGGTGGATCAGCTTCGCGCACAGCATGCAGGGCTCGCCGGTGACCAGGATCCAGGCCCCCTGGGTCGCCACCCCGGCGGCGGCGCAGTTGCAGATCACGTTCATCTCCGCGTGGTGGCAGCCGATCTCCATGCGCTGGCCGGAGGGGATCTCCATCTCGTCGCGCAGGCAGACGTCGCCGCCGCAGAGCTCGCCGCCGCCGCGCGGCCCGCCGTTGTAGCCGTCCATCAGCACGACGTTGCGCTCCGGGTCGAGCAGCAGCGCCCCGAACTTGCGCCGCGTGCAGTTCGACGCCTTGGCCAGCGCCAGACACTGCTCGATGCGGATGCGGATGTGCTTCTCCTTCACGGCCCTCGCTCTCCGGACCGCGTATTCTGTCATTGCCCTTCGGCGCTGTGTTCAAATCCGGTCCGTGACCAGGCTCGATCTGCTCTGGCCGCGGCCGCGGGAAGCGCGATCGACGGAGGAGGGCCTGCGGCTGCCGTCGACGCCGCGGATCGACCTGCCGTCGGCGAACCCGCTCTTCCGGCCGAGCGCCGAGCGGCTGGCGGAGGCGCTGCGGGGCGCCGGCACGCGGCCGGTCGTGACCGAGGGGGCCGCGCAGAGCACGCCGGGCGCGGCTGGAGAAGCCGGCTTCCGGCTGGCGCTCGAGCCCGGGCGGGCGCCCGGTCCGGAGGGCTACCGGCTCGCGGTCGCGGCCGACGGCGTCGAGGTCGCCGGCTTCGACGAGGCCGGTCTCCTGCACGGGGTCGCGACCCTCGTGCAGTGGCTGCGGCTCCACCCGACGGGAGCCGGCGGCGTCCTCCCCGGGCTCGAGGTGCTCGACCGGCCCGACTTCCGGCATCGCGGCCTGCTCCTCGACGTCAGCCGCGACCGGGTGCCGACGATGGAGAGCCTCTACTCGCTCGTCGACCTCCTGGCCGGGCTCAAGCTCAACCAGCTCCAGCTCTACACCGAGCACACCTTCGCCTACCGCGGACACGAGACCGTCTGGCGCGACGCCAGCCCGCTCACCGCGACCGAGGTCCGCGACCTCGACCTCTACTGCCGCGCCCGCGGCATCGAGCTGGTCCCCAACCAGAACAGCTTCGGCCACATGCACCGCTGGCTCGCTCACCAGCCCTACCGGCGGCTGGCCGAGTGCCCGGAGGGGATCGAGCATCCCTTCTCCGACCAGCAGGGCCGGCGCGAGCCGTTCAGCCTCTGCCCGGTCGATCCCGGGAGCCTCGAGCTCCTGGCGGACCTCTACGACCAGCTCCTGCCGCAGTTCTCGAGCCGCCAGGCGAACGTCGGCCTCGACGAGACCTTCGATCTCGGCCGCGGCCGCTCGGCCGGGGCCTGCCGCGAGCGGGGGGTCGAGACCGTCTACCTCGAGTTCCTGTGGAAGATCCACGGGCTGCTGGCCGAGCGCGGGCGCCGGATGCAGTTCTGGGCCGACATCGTCGCCGCCCACCCGGAGATCGTCGAGCGGCTGCCGAAAGACGCGGTGGCGCTCGAGTGGGGCTACGAGGCCGGACACCCGTTCTCCGAGCGCTGCCGGGCGCTCGCCGCGGCGGGCCTCGACTTCTACGTTTGCCCGGGGACCAGCTCCTGGAACAGCCTGGCGGGGCGCGCCCGGAACGCGCTCGCGAACCTGGCCGAGGCCGCCCGGGCCGGGGCCGAGACCGGCGCCGCCGGCTACCTGGTCACCGACTGGGGCGACCACGGCCACCTGCAGCCGCCGCCGGCGAGCTGGCCGGGGATCGTCGCCGGCGCCGGCTTCGCCTGGAGCGCCGCTTCCGCGGACGAGCCGCCGGCCCCCGACCTCGCCGCGCTCCTCGACCGCCACGTCTTCGAGCCCGCCGGCGAGCCCCCCCTGG
>JBFGLX010000446.1:0-2282 GCA_041575955.1 Thermoanaerobaculia bacterium | reverse complement strand
GTGTTGACCTCCAGCGGCAGGACGTTCGGCGGGTAGAACTTGCTGATCTCCCTCATGCCGGTGACCCGGGTCCGGGGCCCGCCCTGCTCCGGGCTCGGAGAGTGGCCGATCAGCGGCACGAGCTGGGTGTGCAGGTTGTTGCCGCCCTCGACGCCGAGGTTGCCGGTGAGGATCGAGAAGAGCTTCTCGAGGTAGGTGTTGAGCGTGCTGTGCAGGCTGTGCTCGATGCCCAGGTCGTGCCGGGTGCAGGCCGACTCGGCGCCGGCGAAGTCCCGCGCCACGCGGCGCGCCAGCGCCGGCTCGATCCCGGCGCGGCGGCAGTAGTCGTCCACCGGAACCGCGCGCAGCCTCTCCAACAGCTCCTCGTGCCCGCTGGCGCGGGTGGCCAGGAACTCCCGGTCCTCGAGCCCCTCCTGGGCGATCACGCCGAGCATCGCCAGCATCAGGAAGGCGTCGGTGCCCGGCCGCACCTGGAGATGGACGTCGGCCAGCTCGGCGGTGCGGGTACGCCTGGGGTCGACCACCACCAGCGTGCGCTTCGGGTCCTTGGCGATCTCGCGCAGCACCTGGCGCGCCCTGGGGACGCCGTGCGACTGCCAGGGGTTGGCGCCGATGACGATCGCGTAGGCGCTCTCCTCGATGCCCTCCGTCAGATGGCAGGTCTGCCGCCCGAAGAGCTCGCCGTTGACCCAGAAGTCGCCGGTCTTCTCCTGCGCCAGCGAGTTGTAGATGTAGGGCGTGCCGAGGGCGGCGCGGAACGGGACCGCGTAGGCGCCACCGAGATGATTGCCCTGGCCGCCGCCGCCGTAGTAGGCGATCGCGTGGCCGCCGTGCCGGTGGCGGATCTCGACCAACCTCGCCGCGACCTCGCGAATCGCCGTGTCCCAGTCGATCCGGTCGAATTTTCCGTCGGGCCTACGGCGCAGGGGGTGGGTCAGGCGGCCGGCGTGATTCTGGTAGAAGTCGAGCCGCGAGGCTTTCTGACAGAGATATCCCCGCGAGGAGGGGTGCTCGCGATCGCCCCGGATGCGCGCGAAGCGGCCGGCCTCGACCTGGATCTCGACGCCGCAGTTCAGGCTGCAGAGGTTGCAAGCGGTGGCCCGCCAGTCGGGCTCGTGGACGGTCATTCCAAGCGCGAGAATACCTCGGCCGACCTTCGGTCTTGGCCCCCTCCCGTCGGACGTCACAGCGGAGGCGCTCGCGCTCGACTGCCGCGGAGCGCGCCACTGCCACGCCACCGGCCGTGCGATAGTCTCTCTCGGTGTCTCCGCCCGAGGACAAGAAGAAGATCACCCTCGGCGTCGTCTGGCGCGAGTCGAAGGAGATTCTGTGGGCGCGGCGCAAGCGCCTGGCGATCGGCTTCGTCCTGCTGCTGGTCAGCCGGCTCTCGGGGATGGTCCTGCCGGCGACCACCAAGATCCTGATCGACGACGTGATCGGCCAGCGGCAGCCCGAGCTGCTCAAGTGGATCGCCCTGGCGGCCGGCGTCGCGACCCTGGTCCAGGCGACCACCTCCTACCTGCTGTCGCTGATCCTCGGGATCGCCGCCCAACGCTCGATCAACGACCTGCGAATCCGGGTCCAGCAGCACGTGCTCCGGCTGCCGGTCCGGTTCTTCGAGGAGAACAAGTCGGGCGAGCTGATCTCACGGGTGATGAACGACGCCGAAGGGGTCCGCAACCTGGTGGGCACCGGCTTCGTCCAGCTGATCGGCGGCATCCTGACCGCGAGCATCGCGCTCGGCGTGCTGTTCTGGCTCAACTGGCGGCTGACCACGGTCACCGTGGTCCTGCTGCTCGCCTTCGCGGCGGTGATGGTGGTCGGCTTCAGCCGGTTGCGGCCGCTCTTCCGCAAGCGCAGCGAGCTCAACGCCGAGCTCACCGGGCGGCTCAACGAGGCGCTCGGCGGCGTCAAGGTGGTCAAGGCCTACACCGCCGAGAAGCGCGAGGAGCGGATCTTCGCCCACGGCGCCCACAAGCTGCTGCGCAACATCATCGCCACCATGCGCGGCGTCTCCGGCATCACCAGCCTGTCGAGCCTGCTGTTCGGCCTGGTAGGTATCTCGATGAGCATCTTCGGCGCCCGCGAGGTGCTGGCCGGACGGATGACCGTCGGCGACATCTTCATGTTCGTGGTCTTCACCGGCCTGATGGTCGCGCCGCTGATCCAGATGAGCGCCATCGGCACCCAGATCACCGAGGCGTTCGCCGGGCTCGATCGCATCCGCGGCATCCTCTCGAGGGCCACCGAAGACGAAGACGACGAGCGGCGGGCCGGCCTCG
>JBFGLX010000445.1:0-2287 GCA_041575955.1 Thermoanaerobaculia bacterium | reverse complement strand
TCTCGATCCAATAGCCGCCCGGGCGGGGGCGTCCCTCTCCCCCTCCTACCACTCGAGCAGCACCAGCTCCGAGCAGAACCCCGGCCCCAGCGCCAGCACCATCCCCAGGCTGCCCGGGGGCGGCCGGTGCTCGGCCATGGTCTCCTGGAGCACCAGCAGGACCGAGGTCGACGACAGGTTGCCGACCTCGCGCAGGCTGCGCCAGGTGACGTCGAGCTCGCCGTCGCGGAGCTCGAGCGCGTCCTGCATGGCCTCGAGGACTTTCGGCCCTCCGGGGTGGGCGACCCAGGACGAGATGTCCCTTACGCCGAGGTCGTGGTCGGCCAGGAACGCGTCGACGTCGCGGCGCAGGAAGCGGCGGACCACCTCCGGCACCTCCGGCGAGAGCACCACCTGGAAGCCGCTCTCGGAGATGTCCCAGCCCATCACCCGCTCCGAGTCGGGGTAGAAGATCGAGCGCGTCGCCCGCACGCGTGGGCCGTCGAGCCCCCGCCCCGGGCCGGCGAGCACCACCGCCGCCGCGCCGTCGCCGAACAGCCCCGAGGAGATCAGGTTGGCGATCGAGAAGTCCTGCTGCTGCAGGGTCAGGGAACAGAGCTCGACCGACAGCAGCACCGCGATCTGATCGGGGAAGGCCCTGACGTAGTCGGCGGCGCGCGCGATCCCGGCCGCCCCGGCGACACACCCGAGCCCGAAGATCGGCACCCGCTTGAGGGCCGGCGACAGTCCCAGCCGGTTGATCAGCCGGGCGTCGATCGAGGGCGTGGCGACGCCGGTGACGGTGACGAAGAAGATCGCGTCGGGGGCCTCGACCGATAGCCCGGCCCGCTCGAGCGCGTCGAGGAGCGCCCGGCCGCCGACCTCCTGGGCGACCTCGATCCAGGCGTCGTTCGCCTGCCCCCAGCTCTCGAGCCGCTCGTACTCGGCGATCGGCAGCGCCAGGTAGCGGCCGCCGACCAGCACGTTCTTGTGCAGGCGCTCGAGCCGGTCGAGGTTGAACATCTTCGGCGCCCACACGCGCCGGAACGCCTCGAGCAGCTCGTCCTGGCCGTAGTAGTGCTCGGGAAAGGCGCTGCCGACCGCCGCGATGACGCCGCCGGCGCTCACCGCTCCACCCCCAGGGCGCGGGCCACGCCGGCCAGCAGCAGGCCGCAGAGTCCGTAGAGCACCAGCCAGCGCAGGGACATCGGCCACCAGGGATCGCTGCCCAGGCGGGTCAGCGACACGACCGACAACACCAGCACCGGCCCGCGGAACACCCAGCCGATCATTCCGGCGACCAGCCCGTCCATCCACCAGGCGCCGGTTCTCCCCTGGATCAGCAGGAAGAGCGCGGTCAGCGCCAGCGACTCGGTCAGCCAGCCTCCCGCCGAGAGCTCGAGCGGCAGCGCTTCGGTCCGCGCCAGTCCGATCCCGGCCAGGCTCTGCATCGACGGCGCGAGCTCGAGCGCGTCCAGGCCGACGGCGAAGAGGCCCATGGCCAGCAGCATGAGCGGCAGTGCGATGACGAGGAAGCGGCCCAAGGCCGTCAGATGATAACGAAACTGGGGGCCCGTCCCTCGTCCCGGTCACCTCGGTTGTAGAATGTCAGGTCCGATCCGGCGCGCGCCGGAGGCCGTACTCAACTCAGTGCCGGCGGCCCCGCGATGCCTCTGTCGCCGAAGCGCGTGCCGGCGCGAGACCACTTCTCATGCCGAACGACCGAGGATGACAGCGAGGACAAGATGACGATTGCCAATACCGAGCGGGTCGTGAGAGAGCGCTACGGGGCGGGCGCCAAGACCCAGGTGACGGATCTCTGCTGCCCGATCGACTACGACCCGAAGTACCTCGAGGCCATTCCCGCGGAAGTCCTGGAGCGCGATTACGGCTGCGGCGACCCGAGCCGCTTTCTGGAGCCGGGCGAGACCGTTCTCGACCTGGGCAGCGGCACCGGCAAGATCTGCTTCATCGCCGCCCAGGTGGTGGGCCCGGCCGGCCGCGTGATCGGCGTCGACATGACCCCGGAGATGCTCGACGTCGCGCGCCGCAATGCCCCCGTGGTGGCCGAGCGGATCGGCTTCGCCAACGTCGAGTTCCGGCGCGGCCGGATCCAGGACCTGGCGCTCGATCTCGACCTGCTCGAGCGGCGCCTGGCGGAGCGGCCGGTGACCGACGTCGAAGGCCTGCTCGAGATCGAGGGGCTGGCCGACGAGCTGCGCCAGCGGAGTCCGCTGGTCGCCGACGACTCGGTCGACGTCGTGGTGTCGAACTGCGTCTTGAACCTGGTCGACAACTCGCGCAAGCG
>JBFGLX010000444.1:0-2305 GCA_041575955.1 Thermoanaerobaculia bacterium | reverse complement strand
GCAGCAGCAGGTTGGCCGACAGGAACACCGCCGCCGGCACCCACCAGCGCAGGTGCGCGCGCCAGGCGCCGCCGCCGACCGTCATTCGGACCGCCCTTCCCGGCCCGCGGGCTCCGCCGGCCGCCCGCTCTCGCCGGCGGGAGCTTCAGCGCCAGCCTCGGCGCCGCCGCTCTCGGCCGCGGCGGCCGGTGCGGCCGGTGCGGCCGTCGCCGCCTCCGGCGCGACCGCCTCGGCGGTGGTCTCGGTGGCGGCCGCGGCGACCGGCTGCCGGGCCTCGTAGATCACGCTCAGGCTGAAATCGATCAGACCGTGATCCTGGAGCGATTCGCTGGTCAGGTTCGGGGCCCGGAAGCTCGGGTGGCTGAACAGCGAATCGATGAACTCGAGCATCACCGCGGAGTTCTGGGCCATGCCCCGAACGCCGAGCAGCACCTCGTTGTCGCGGGTCTGTTCGCGGCCGCGCCGGCTCTCGTTGCCGAACGACGGCGACAGCGAGGTCAGCCGCACGTCGGCCGGCATGACCTCGCCGAGCCGGTCGAAGAGAGTGCTCCAGGAGAAGCTGCGCTCGGCGATCTTGGCGTTGAGAAAGGCCGACTGCTCGTTCTGCCGGGCGAGATCGTAGCGCTCGAGCTCGGTCTCGCGCTCGCGAACCTCGCGGCGCTCGCGGTCGAGCGACGCTTCCAGCTGCTGCTGGCGCTCGCGGACCTCGCTCGAGCCGACGTAGTGCGAGACGTAGAGCCGCGCGTTGAACACCGCCACCACCGCGCCCAGGGCCCAGAGCAGGATCGTCACCCGCAGCACCGGGCGCGGATTGAGGAACGGCTTGCGCGCCAGGTTCAGCTCGTGCCTCATGCCACCTCCGTGCAGGCGGCGCCGAGCAGCGGCGCCACCTCGTCGGCGGCGACGCTCGGCGACGTCGCGCTCAGGAAGGGCCACTCCTCGGCCAGCAACCGGGGCTCGGTCTCGAACACCTCGGCCAGCCAGCCGCTCCAGAGCTCCTCGGCGTCGCTCGGGCTGACCAGGACGATCCGCCGCAGATGGTCGTCGCCCACCTTCTCACCCAGGAAGGTCCGGGTAAGGCGCAGGTCGCGCAAGACCAGGCGACGCTTCGCCTCCGCCGGCAGCTCGGGCCGGTAGGACTTGAAGCGGTGCACCACCGGCTCCCCGCGACTGACGATCAGCAGGCTGTAGGCGCTGTCGGTGACCAGGGTCACCGCCGCCAGGTCGAGGCCGCCGAACGCCGGCTCGAGCGCGGTCAGCAGCGACAGACTCTGGTTGGAGACGTGCCCGAGCCGGATGCCGGCCTGGCCGAACGCCTCCTCGATCTGGTCGAGGAGCTGGCTGCTGCCGAAGCCCATGACCACGCGCTTCGCTTCGTCCTGGGCCGCCAGCGGCGGCACCTCGCGGGCGTCGAGCCGCAGATCCTCGACCCGGAACGGCACCTGGAGCTTGAGCTTCCAGCGCAGCACCTCCTCTCGCTCCTGGGCCTTGCGCGGCAGCTCGTCGGCGCTCGAGAAGGTGATCCGCAGCCAGTCGTCGGGCAGCACCAGCGACGCCTCCTGGAGCGGCATCGAGACCTTCGACGTCAGCTCGGAGACCGCCTCGGCCAGCAGCGCGAGCTCCTTGACCGAACCGCCCAGCGGGCCCTCGGTGAAGCAGTCGCCGCGCAGGTCGACGCTGTGGTACTCGCCGAACCGGATGCCTTCGCCGTTGTTCGGAAAGAGCCCGTAGCGCAGCCGCCGCCGATCGATGCCGAAGACGTGCGGCGGCACCGGCTGCGGCTCGAGACCGAGCACGCGCCTACTCCACGAAGGTAACTTTATTGATCTCACGTAGTGTCGTGACTCCCTGGACCACTCGTTGCAGCGCCGATTCGCGCAAGAAGTTCATCCCCTCCTCTTTGGCCGCGCGCTTGATCTCCGACGCCGGGCGCCGCTCCAGGATCAGCTCCCGGATTCGATCTGACAGGTTGAGCAGCTCGGAGATCGCGGTGCGGCCGAGGAACCCGGTGCCGTTGCACTCGATGCAGCCGGTGCCCTCGTGGAACTCGTTCTCGTCCACGAACGCCCGCGTCAGACCGCTCTCCCGGATCAGCTGGTCGGTGAGCTCGATCGGGCGCTTGCAGTTGTCGCACACCCGGCGCACCAGCCGCTGGGCGAGCACGCAGTTGAGCGCCGAGACGAAGTTGTAGAGATCGACCTTCATGTTGAGAAAGCGGCCGAGCACATCGACCACGTTGTTGGCGTGCACGGTGGTGAACACCAGGTGGCCGGTGAGCGCCGACTGGACGGCGATCTGGGCGGTC
>JBFGLX010000443.1:0-2310 GCA_041575955.1 Thermoanaerobaculia bacterium | reverse complement strand
GCACCGGCTGCTCGCTGTGCGTCGAGATCTGCCCGGCCAAGGACCGGACGAACCCGCGCCACAAGGCGATCGACATGGAACCGCAGCCTCCGGTGCGCGACCGCGAGCGCGAGAAGTACGACTTCTTCCTCGACTTGCCCGAGATCGAGCGCTCCCGGGTCACCCGCCTCGACGCCAAGGGCTCGCAGCTGCTGCAGCCGCTGTTCGAGTATTCGGGTGCCTGCGCCGGGTGCGGCGAGACGCCCTATCTCAAGCTCCTGACCCAGCTGTTCGGCGACCGGCTGCTGATCGCCAACGCCACCGGCTGCTCGTCGATCTACGGCGGCAACCTGCCGACCACGCCCTACACCACCAACGCCGACGGTCGCGGGCCGGCCTGGTCGAACTCGCTGTTCGAGGACAACGCCGAGTTCGGCCTCGGCTTCCGGCTGGCGGTCGACAGCCTGGGGCGGGAGGCGCGCGCGCTGGTCGAAAAGCTCGAGCCCGACCTCGACTGGCGGGCGATCGTCGGCGCCGAGCAGCTCGAGGAGACCGGCGTCGCCGAGCAGCGGGCTCGGGTCGCCGAGCTGGTGGAGCGGCTCGCCGGCATCGATCACCCGGACGCCCGGCGGCTCGAGACCATCGTCGACTACCTGGTGCGCAAGAGCGTCTGGCTGGTGGGCGGCGACGGCTGGGCCTACGACATCGGCTACGGCGGGCTCGATCACGTGCTGGCCCTGCGCCGCGACGTCAACGTCCTGGTGCTCGACACCCAGGTCTACTCCAACACCGGTGGCCAGCAGTCGAAGGCGACGCCACTCGGCGCGGCCGCCAAGTTCGCGATCACCGGCAAGGAGGTGCCGCAGAAGGACCTCGGGCTGGAGGCGATGAGCTACGGCCACGTCTTCGTCGCCCAGATCGCCTTCGGCGCCGACATGAACCAGACCGTGCGTGCGCTGCGCGAGGCCGAGGCCTACCGCGGGCCGTCGCTGGTGATCGCCTACAGCCCGTGCGTCGCCCACGGCTACGACCTGCGCTTCGGCGCCGAGCACCAGAAGCTGCTGGTCCAGTCGGGCCTCTGGCCGCTCTATCGTTTCGATCCCAGCCGCCTCGGCCGCGGCGAGGCGCCACTCGTGCTCGACTCGAAGCGACCACGGGGACGGGTCGAAGCGCTCCTGCGCCAGGAGGCGCGCTTCCGGATGGTCGAGCGGCTCGACCCCAAGCGCTTCGCGCGTTTCGTGCGCCAGAGCCAGCGGATCGCCGATCAGCGCCGGGCGATCTACGAGCAGCTCGCCGGCATCTCGGTGCCCCCACCCGGCGTCGTCGACGAGGAGGCACGCCCATGAACCTGTCCTGCCGCTACATGGGGCTCGACCTGCCGCACCCGTTCATCGTCGGCGCCTCGCCGATGGTCGACGACCTCGATCTCGTCCGCCGGCTCGAGGACGCGGGGGCGGCGGCGATCGTCGCGCGGTCGCTGTTCGAGGAGCAGGTCCACTACGACGAGCTGGCCGCGGCCGCGGCGATCGACGGTCCGGCGCACGCGTTCGCCGAGGCGGCGACCTACCTGCCCGAGCCGTTCGTGCGCGGCGCCGACGACTACCTCGAGCTGCTGACCGGCCTCCGGGCGGCGGTCGGCGTGCCGCTGTTCGCGTCGCTCAACGGCGTGCACGGCGGCCGCTGGCTCGACTATGCCGAGCAGCTCGTGGCCGCCGGCGCCGACGGCATCGAGCTCAACCTCTATCACCTGCCGACCGACTGGCGCGAGAGCGGCGCCGAGCTCGAGGCGCGGCTGCTCGGGATGGTGGCCTCGATCCGGGCGCGCATCGCGGCTCCGATTGCCGTCAAGCTGTCTCCCGCCTACACTTCGCTGCCCCACTTCGCCAGCGCCGTGGCCGAGGCCGGCGCCGACGCGCTGGTGCTGTTCAACCGCTTCTACCAGGCCGACATCGATCCCGAGACGCTCGAGGTGGTGCGCCGGCTCGACCTCTCCACCTCGGCCGAGCTGCTGCTGCGGCTGCGCTGGCTGGCGATCCTCTCCGCGCAGCTCAGGACGCCGCTGGCGGTGACCGGCGGCGTCCACACCGTCATCGACGCGGTCAAGGCGGTGATGGCCGGGGCCAGCGCGATCCAGCTGGTGTCGGCTCTGCTACAGCGCGGTCCGGAACACCTCGCCACGCTGCGCGCCGAGCTCGAGCGGTGGTTAGAGGAATATGGCTATACGTCTCTCGACGCGATGCGCGGCAGCATGAACCTGAGCCGCTGTCCCGATCCGAGCGCCTTCGAGCGCGTCAACTACATGGAGATCCTGCGCGGCTGGCGCGGGCTCTG
>JBFGLX010000442.1:0-2339 GCA_041575955.1 Thermoanaerobaculia bacterium | reverse complement strand
TGGCCGCAGTACCGCGGCCCCGACCAGGACGGCCGCTCCTCCGAGACCGGCCTGCTCGACGCCTGGCCGGCATCGGGACCGAGCGTGCTCTGGCGCTACCCGCTCGGCGACGGCTACTCGGGCATGGCGGTCGCCGGCGGCCGGCTGTTCACTCTGTTCGGCTCCGGGCGCGACGAGCTGGCGGTTGCGCTGGACGCCGCCACCGGCGCCGAGCTCTGGCGGGTGCGGATCGACTCGAACCGCTCCGACTCGCAGGGCGGCGGCCCGCGCTCGACGCCGACCGTGGACGGCGACCTGGTCTACGCGCTGGGCGCCAACGCCAAGCTCCAGGCCCTCAGAGTGGCCGACGGCTCGCGCGCCTGGAGCGTCGACCTGGTGCGCGAGTTCGGCGCCCGGGTGCCGCGCTGGGGGGTCTCGACCTCGCCGCTGGTCGAAGGGGACCTGTTGCTGCTCGACGTCGGCGGCAAGCCGGGCTACTCGCTGGTCGCCCTCGACAAGCTGAGCGGCGCGATGCGCTGGCACTCGGAGACCGACAAGCCCGGCTACTCGACGCCACTGGCGATCACGGCCGGCGGCGTGCGGCAGATCCTCTTTTTCACCGGCTCGTCGCTGGTCTCGGTGTCGCCCGAGAACGGCAGCGTCTTCTGGCGCTACCCGTGGAAGACCTCCTACGACGTCAACGCCGCGATGCCGGTGTTCGTGCCGCCGAACCGGGTGTTCATCTCGACCTCCTACGACAAGGGCGCGGCGCTGCTCGCGATCGAGGCCGCCGGCGGCAAGGTCGCGGTGCGCGAGATCTGGCGCGACCGCGTCATGAAGAACCACTTCAACAGCTCGGTGCTCGTGGGCGAGCACCTCTACGGCTTCGACAACGCCATCCTGAAGTGCATCGCGGCCGCGACCGGCGAGGAGGTCTGGGGGGCGCGCGGGTTCAGCAAGGGCTCGCTCGTATACGCCGACGGCACGCTCTTCGTGCTCGGCGAGAAGGGCCTCCTGGCCACCGTCGAGGCCACCCCGGCCGGCTACCGGGAAGGGGCGCGGCACCAGCTGTTCGATGCCCGCACCTGGACCATGCCGAGCCTCTCTGACGGCCGCCTGTTCGTGCGCAGCCAGAGCGAGCTGGTGGCGCTGGCTGTCGAATCCATTTCAACCCACTAGACGAAGGGCAGGATTGAAATCAGCATGAATCACTCGACGACACCCATCGCTTTGAGTCTCTCGCTCTGCTTGCTGCTGCCGACCCTGCGGGCGGCCGCCGAGGATACGCCAGCAGCGGAAGAAGGCGCGACTTCGGAGGCCGCCGCCGAGCCGGCCGCGGTCCAGAAGGACGTCGTCTTCGTCCAGGACAGCCTGCCGTTCATCCCCACCTCCAACACCATCGCCACCAAGCTGCCGGTCGAGCTGCGCTGGACGCCGGCCAACGTCGGCGTGGTCCCGGGCAAGCTGATCCGCGAGCAGAACGCCCTGGTGCTGAGCGACGCCCTCGAGAACGTCAGCGGCGTCAACGTGCAGACCTTCTCGGGCGTCTTCGACTTCTTCGTGGTGCGCGGGTTCGACTCGGTCACCAGCGGCCTGGTGCTGACCGACGGCGCTCCCGAGCCCGAGGCGACCTTCTACCAGATGTACAACGCCGAGCGGGTGGAGGTCTTCAAGGGCCCGGCCGGCTTCCTGTACGGCAGCAACCCGCTCGCCGGGGCGGTCAACATCGTGCGCAAGCAGCCGGTACCGAACGACTTCGGCGTCGCCGGAATCTCGGGCGGCAGCTTCGGCACTCTCGAGGGGAGCTTCGACGTCAACCGGAGCACCGGCTCGGGCGGGCTGAACTTCCGTCTCAACGGCCTGTGGCGCGAGAGCGACGGCTACCGCGACCGCACCGACAGCGAGGCGACCGCGATCAACCCGGCCGTCACCTGGAAGCCGACCGACCGCAGCACCCTGAACCTCAATTTCGAGTTCCTGAGCTCGGACTACACGCCCGACGCCGGCCTGCCGCTGCTCCTGCCGAGCGGCCGTCTGGCCGCCGTCGACCGCAAGCGCTCCTACGCCTCGCCGTTCGACTTCTCCGAGCAGGACGCCCAGCGCTTCCAGATCGACTACGAGGTCGAGCTCTCCGACACCAGGAGCGTGCGCAACAAGCTCTACGGCCGCTCGCTCGACTGGCAGTCGAACGGCACCCTGCTGCTGGGCGCCTTCCCGTCGCCGTTCGGCACCCTGGTGGCGCGGACGCTCACCCTGCTCGACGATCGGCAGGACTTCTGGGGCAACCAGCTCGAGTTTCTCTACCGCGGCGAAACCGGCAAGGTCCGGCACAACCTGCTCGCCGGCCTCGAGCTCGCGCG
>JBFGLX010000441.1:0-2352 GCA_041575955.1 Thermoanaerobaculia bacterium | reverse complement strand
GGCCGTCGCTGCAAACAAACGGGTGGCACCTCTCGTCGGCAAACAAACGGGTGGCACCTCTCGTCGGCGGGCACTCGGGGCAAACAAACGGGTGGCACCTCTCGTCGGGGGGCAAACAAACGGGTGGCACCTCTCGTCGCAGGGCAAACAAACGGCACCTCTCGTCGGGCAAACAAACGGGTGGCACCTCTCGTCGGGGGCACCTCTCGTCGGGCGGCGCCCGCCCGCCGGGGTGGCGACCCCCCACTCGGCGCGCAGTACGCTGGCTTCGCCATCGGGTGCGCACCCGGGCGGGAAAGGAGCGACGCGCATGAAACCCCTGGAGGAGCTGCCGCCCTCCGACCTCCGGCGCCGCTGCGACTTCGGGGAGCTCGACTTCGAGACCACGGACGATCTGCCGGGGTTGACCGGCCTGCTCGGACAACCTCGAGCGGTCGAGGCGGTCGAGTTCGGCATCAGCATCGAGCGCGAGGGCTACAACATCTTCGCGTTCGGCCCGGACGGCACCGGCAAGCACTCCGCGGTGCGCGAGATGCTCGCCAGGAGCGCGGGCGGCCGGCCGACGCCGCCGGACCTTTGCTACGTCCACAGCTTCGCCCGGCCCCATCAGCCCCGGCTGCTCGAGCTGCCGGCCGGCAAGGGCCGCGATCTCCGCCGGGCGATGGAGCACCTGGCCCAGGAGGTGAGCGGCGCCCTGCAGACCGCCCTGGAGAGCGACGCCTACCAGGCGCGCCGCAAGAAGCTCGAAGAGCGGCTCGAAGAGCGCCAGTCGAAGGCGCTCGGCAAGCTGAGCCAGGAGGCGTCCGAGGCCGGCCTGGCGATGATCCAGACACCGGTCGGCATCCTGTTCGCTCCCCGCCGCGGCGAGGAAGTGCTGTCGGCCGAGGAGCTGCTTGAGCTGCCGGAAGCCGAGCAGCAGGCCCTCGACGAGCGGATCGGTGCGCTCAAGGACAAGCTGCAGGCGGAGCTGCGGCGCTTTTCGCGCTGGCGACGCCGCAAGCGACGCGACGTCCGGGAGCTCAACCGGGAGGTCGGCCGCTTCGCCGTCGGGCCGCTGCTCGAGGAGATCCGCGAGGAGTTCTCCGGTCACGAGCGGATCCAGGAGTACCTCGACGCGGTGGAGAGCGACATCGTCGAGAACGCCGAGCAGCTGGCCGCTCAGCAGAAGGCGGAGCCGGCCGAGTCCCTGCAGGAGCTCCTGGGGGCGAAGGGTCCGGAGACGCTCTACAAGCGCTACCGGGTGAACCTCCTGGTGGATCGCGGCGGCACCGAGGGCGCGCCGGTGGTCTACGAGGACAATCCCACCTACCAGAATCTCGTCGGCCGGGTCGAGCACGTCCCCACCATGGGCACCCTGGTCACCGACTTCACGCTGATCAAGCCGGGCGCCCTGCACCGCGCCAACGGCGGCTACCTGGTGCTCGACGCCCACAAGCTGCTCCAGCACCCCTACGCCTGGGACGGGCTCAAGCGCACGCTGCGCGCGCGGCGCATCAAGATCGAGGCGCTGGCCGAGGCGCTGAGCCTGGTCAGCACCTACTCGCTGCAGCCCGAGCCGGCCGAGCTGGCGGTCAAGATCGTGCTGCTCGGCTCGCCCTGGATCTACTACCTGGTGTCGCGGCTCGACCCCGACTTCCGCGAGCTGTTCAAGGTGTCGGCGGACTTCTCCGGCGAGTTCGACTGGAGCGCCGAGAACCTCGCCAACTACGCCAACCTGATCGCCAAGCTGGCGCGCGAAAAGCAGCTTCGGGCCTTCGCCCGCAAGGCGGTGGCGAGCTTGATCGAGCAGGGCGCGCGCGAGGTCGCCGACGCCCGCAAGCTCTCCCTCTACATGGGCCGAGTGCTCGACCTGATGCGCGAAGCCGACCACCGGGCGGGACTGGCGGGCTCCGAAGCGGTCCAGCCCGAGCACGTGCAGGGGGCGATCGAGGCGCGCATCTTCCGGTCCGACCGCCTGCGCGAGCGGGTCCAGGAGGAGATCCGGCGCGGGATCCTGTTGGTCGACACCGAGGGCGCCAAGGTCGGCCAGGTCAACGGGCTCTCGGTCCTGCAGCTCAACGACTTCGCCTTCGGCCGGCCGAGCCGGATCACGGCGCGCGTGCGGCTCGGCAAGGGCGAGGTGGTCGACATCGAGCGCGAGGTCGAGCTGTCGGGCCCGATCCACTCCAAGGGCGTGCTGATCCTCTCCGGCTTCCTGGGCTCGCGGTTCGCGGCCGAGCGCCCGCTGTCGCTGTCGGCCAGCCTGGTCTTCGAGCAGTCCTACAGCGGCGTCGAGGGCGACAGCGCGTCGTCGGCCGAGCTCTACGCGCTGCTCTCGGCGATCGCCGGGGTCCCTCTGCGCCAGGGCCTGGC
>JBFGLX010000440.1:0-2365 GCA_041575955.1 Thermoanaerobaculia bacterium | reverse complement strand
GGTGTCGCTCATGCTCTCTCTTTCGGTCTTGGCTCGCGAGCGGTTGCTCTGTGCGCTGATCTGAGCTTCCGCCTGTCAAGTCGGCGATACAAGAGCGTAAACCGGGCTGGCGAGGGGAGAATTCCACGGCGACCGGATCGCCCCCCTCACCCTCGATCCCTCTCCTCCCCTCGCCCCGGCATCCGCTCGCCGCGGCTCGGGGTCACGGGCGCGGACGACCGGGCCTCTCGAGCGTCAGTGCACCCAGGGGTCCGAGTCCTTCTTGTCCCCCTGGACGACGTGGAAGCCGCGCCGCTTCTTCAGCCATCCGAGGCGCAGGCGGATCCACGCGGCCTGGAGCCGGAGCCAGATCTCGCGCAGGCCGAGCTCCGCGCGACCGGGCTTGAGGGTCATCCAGGTGAAGCCGACGGCCACGCAGATGCCGACGAAGCCCGACAGATCGCGGATCGACAGATAGCCGAGGAAGGCGAACAAGAGCTCGAGGCCGAGGAACCAGCGCGCCTGGACCGGTAGGACGAAGAAGAGGTAGATCGTGGCCTCGCCGTTGAGCGTGGCGAACGCCGCGATCAGGATGACCAGCAACATGTGCTGGCCCTGCATCAGGGCGAAGGCCGTCGGCTCGGGGGGCGCGCCGGCGAGCTGGAAGACCAGCTGGATCGCGACCGCGGCGACCGCGGCCACCACCGAGGTGACGACCAGCAGCCGCCAGAAGCCGTTGCGGCCGAGGCGCCAGTAGACGTCCCGGCCGAACATGAACAGGATCAGGAGCTCGAGCACGAACCAGAAGCTCGGCGCCCCGGCGCCGGCGAAGGGATAGGTGACGAGCTGCCACAGGAAGGCGCGCTGCCAGACCAGCGGCGTCAGCTTGAGCAGGGCCGCCACGAGCGCGGTGCCGGCGAAGAAGCGCAGCGAGAAGGTGACCAGAATGGCGCCGAGCAGGAGCCAGATGTCGCGCGGCACGGGCCCGGTCAGGCCGCCCCCCATGCCGCCCCCGCCGGCGAATCTCTGACTGGGCCGGTCCGAGTACATGGGCCGATCTTAGCCCGACCTTCAGGCCGGATCGGCGAGCGCCTCGAGGACGCGATCGATGCCGGCCACCGGATCGCTGCCCATGCGCACCCGGAGCAGCCGGCGGCCGGTCTGCAGGAGGGCGGCCGCGTCGCCGTCCGCCTGGGCGGCGATCAACCTGCCGAACGAGTAGTCGCGCTCGGGCACGCGCAGATCGGTGTCGGGCTCGTTGACCAGCTGCAGGAAGACGCCGTTGTTGGCGCCTCCCTTGTGGAGCTGCCCGGTGGAGTGCAGGAAGCGCGGCCCGAACCCGCAGGTGGCGGCCAGGCCCGAGCGCCGGCGCAGCAGCGACTGCAGCTCGCGGAGCCGGCGGCCGACCGGCGGATCGGGCGGCAGGTAGGCCTGGAGCGCGTAGTAGTCCCCTTCGCCGGCGCTCGCCGCCCACGCTCCGAGGGCGCCGGCCAGCGCCGCCGAGCCGGCCTCCACTTCGCGCACGCGCGCGGCGCTCTCGTCGCTCGCGCCCGCCATCGCCTTGGAGGCCAGCGACTTGGCCAGCTGCACGTTCTCCTGGTTGAACGGGTGCACGCCCAGAACCGAGCTGGCCACCGCGGTGGCCATCTCCCAGCGGAACATCTCGGCGCCCAGGTCCTCGGGCCGCGCCAGCCGCGCGCGCAGGGTCGGATGGCCGGCCTCGGCGACGGTGGCGAGGAGCTCCTCCAGGTTGCCCGGGTCGTCGCCGTCGAGGGTGAGGCCCGCAAAGACCCGGTCGCGCCCGTAGCCGGCCGGATCGCCGGGCGCTTCGCCGGCGACCGGCACGATGCCGCGTCCGTCCTTGCCGGTGCTCTCCGCGATCAGCTGCTCGAGCCAGTCGGGAAGCGACGCCAGCCGCTCCGAGGTGAAGAACGTCAGCTTGTCGCGGCCGGCGAGGGCGAGCTCGCCCAGGGCCGCCCCGAGCTCGACGCCCGGGTTGGCGCCGTCGCCGGGCCGGGCGTCGGCGCACAGCGCGGCCATTGCGCGCGCCGTCTCGAGCAGGGCGCCGACGTCGGCGCCGATCAGGGCCGCCGGCGCCAGCCCGAACGGGCTCAGCGCGCTGTAGCGCCCGCCGACGTCGGCGGGCGCGCGCAGCACTCGCCGAAAACCGCGCTCGCGGCCGAGCTCCTCGAGGGAGGAGCCCGGATCGGTGATCGCGGCGAAGCGCGACCCCGGGCGGTCGAAGTTGCCTTCCACCAGGGACCAGAAGAAGTAGAACAGCGACGCTGTCTCGATGGTCGATCCGGACTTGCTCGAGACCACGCAGAAGGTCCGGGCCGGGTCGATCGCCCGGGCGACGCCGGCCACGGCGTCGGGGTGGGTCGTG
>JBFGLX010000439.1:0-2430 GCA_041575955.1 Thermoanaerobaculia bacterium | reverse complement strand
CGCCGATCGCGAAGCCGGTCGCCTGGCGCACGAAATCGGGCCGCGCCTGCGCGATCTCCTCGCCGATCAGACCGGCGACCGCCGCCTCGTCGATCCGGTTCGCGCCACTGGCGATCACCAGCACCGGCCGGTCCGAGCGCTTCGTCCGGAAGACGATGCTCTTGGCGATCTGGGCCACCGAGCAGCCGACGGCGGCGGCGGCCTCCTTGGCGGTGCGGGTCGACGCCGGCAGCTCGACCACCTCGAGCTCGAGCCCGGCGGCGTCGAGCGCCGCCTGGACCGCGAGCGCGCTCTTGGGCAGCTCCGGCCCTCCGACTACGGAAGGTCTTCCGTCTCCCACCAGTCGCCCCACTTCTCCCGCATGCGCGCGTTGTGAGCCTCGGACTCGCCCGGAGCGATGCTCAGCGTCTGCCAGTCGTCGCCGGCGAAGTGGCGCGCGAGCGACACGATCTGGCCGGCGTGGTAGGCGAGGTGCGTCAAGTTGCGCTGGATCGCCTGGGCGACCGAGTGCGGCTCGCCCCGGATCGTCACCCGCTTCTCGAGATCGTCCGGTCCCAGCGCCTCGAGCGAGTCGAAGGTGATCCGCCAGCCTTCGTCCCACAGCGCTCGAATCGAGGCCGCCGTCTCGCCCTCGACGATGAACTCGGCATCGCGGTGGCGATCGCGCTTCTCGCCGTCGGTGGTCAGGAAGTCGCGCCAGCGGGAGCGGTGGTTGCCGCCGATGTGCTTCATCTGCGCGGCGAGGGGGAGCGGGATCCGGCCGACGGTCTCGACCAGCTGCGCTTCGGAGACCTGTTCGATCGCCCGCTCGCACTGCTCCTTGCGATAGCGGTACTGCTGGATGACCTCGTCGAGCCAGGCGCGTCCGTCCACGCGGCGCCTCTTATCTGAACTCTTTGAGCAGCTTGACGAAGTTCTTGGTGTTCTCCTGAACGTCGTCCTGGGTCATCTTGCGGGCGCCGCCGCCGGCCAGCTTCAGGCCCATGCCGGTGCCCACACCGTAACCGTGGTAGAGACCCAGCTCGTCGCCCGAGGCGTGGTCCTTGAGATGGATCTCGAAGATCGAGCGCGACTTGCCGGCGCCGAGGCCGACCACGTAGCGCGCGGCGCGGCTGCCGGGCTCCACCTCGAGAGTGCAGTCGAGCCGCAGGTAGTCCGCGGCGCCCTCCTCCGGGGCCTTGTCCAGGACCTTGCCGAGGACCCCCGAATCGCGCAGCCTCTCGGTCAGCTGCTCGCGGACGTTCTCGCTCAGCAGCTCCTCGTCGATCGGCTGCTCGTTGCGCTCTTCCTTCCAGTTGATGTCGGTCGTCACGTCGCCCAGATAGACGCCCTTGTAGCCCTTCAGGCTCTCCGCGTCCTTGACGTCCAGCCACCGGCCCTGGATCTTGCCGGGGTTCTTGCCGACCACCTTGGCGGCGGCGGCGCCGGCCAGCGTCATGAGCGCCGCCATCATCAGACCGAAAATTCGCTTCCGTCGTGCTTTCATCAAGTATGGACTCCTCCCGTAGTTCGTCCGCACCGAACGGGCGAAGATCAAGCATACGCCCTGTGGCCATCGGCCGCTACAAATCTCCGAGCTCTCGGGCGAGCGTCTCCAGCGCGCGTAGCCGGTCGAGCGTCCGGCGGCGGAGAGCGGCGATGGCGACGGCAAAGGCGCCCACCAGCAGGACCAGGAACCCGTAGCTCCCGGCCCAAGCCTGCCAGGTGACGGTCTCCGGAGGCCTGGAACGAATCACCCACCAGATCCACGGCACGAAGAAAGCGACTTCGAGCGCCAGCAAATAGAGACCCCAGCGGAGGTTGCGGAGGCGGTTGGAGAGGCGCCGGCGGCAGAGCTGCACAAAGTCGCGCGTCGTCTCGCCCGCCGGACGCCAGAGCCGCCGCTCGCCGGTGGCTGCCGCGCTCAGGGCGATCGCGACGAAGGTCCAGATGGCGAGCGCCGTCACCCATTCGAGAGGCCCGGGCTCTCCGCGCACCAGAAGCACGCCGAAGGCGGTGAAGCCAGCGGCGATGACCACCTGCGCGACGGCGCCGGCTGCCATCAGAGCGGTCTGACGCCGGACCCCGCGCAGGATCTCCTCCCGGCGCCGCGGACTCCGGACCGCTTCGTCGAGGTGCTGGTCGTCGCTCCAGGCCGTGGTCCAGCGGTTCCACTGTTCGCCGTTCTCGATCCGGTCCTTCATGCTTCCACTCCTCCATCTCCAGGCGGCATCAGCAGATCGCGCAGGGCGGTGCGCGCCCGGCTGAGCCGCACTGCCACGTTGTTCTCGCTGATGCCCAGGATCTCGGCGATCTCGCGGTGCGACAGCCCCTCGAGACTCAAGGTGACGACCTGCCGGGGCACCGGCGGCAACCGGCGGATGGCCGCGAGCAGGTGGTCGCGCTGCTGGCTGCGGAGCGACTCTTCCTCGGGGTCCGGCGCTCGGTCGG
>JBFGLX010000438.1:0-2460 GCA_041575955.1 Thermoanaerobaculia bacterium | reverse complement strand
GTCGCGGGAGCGGATCTCGAGCGGGCCCTCGGTCTCGGACGGGAACCAGACCTCGACGGTGAAGTCGTCGCCGTCGACGAAGCGCGCCGCCAGCCAGCGCTCGACGAACTCCTCGGTCTTGCGGCGGGCGAGCTCGCGGATGAGCGGCAGGTTGTCGGCGGCCCGGCGGTAGGACATCTGGGTCAGGCCCGCGCGCAGCCGCTCGACCGCGCCCGCCTCGTCGCGCAGGAGGCTCCCCGCGGCGACCTCGTACTCCAGCCGCGAGACGTCGAGCGCGGGGCGCGAGAACTCGATCTCCGGCGGGTAGACCCGGATGAGCCGCCCCTCGAGGCGGAAGTCCCACTCGCCCTCGAGATCGACGTAGTAGGTGTACTCGATCGGCGCGCGGGCGCGCACCACCAGGGCGGGGAGCTGCAGCTGCCCCCAGAGGATCGACGCCTCGTCGGTCTGCTCGAACAGCTCCATCTGCCGGAGCTCGGCGAGCTGCAGGCGGTTGACCCCGGTCGCCTCGGTGGCGTAGCTGACGAACGAGGTCGTGACCGTCCCCGAGCGGAACGCGGCCGCCACCCGGCGCATGTCCTCGAGCACCTTGCGGCCCTCCTCGACCGCCGCCCCCGGGGCCCTGGCGACGGTCCGAAAGACGTAGAGGAAGGCGCCGATCGCCATCGCGAAGACGACGACCAGGGTGAGCGGCCAGAGCCACGGCGGCCGTCGCCGGGAGGAAGGCTCGGTGGTCATCCTGTCATTCTAGGGGAGGCTTCCCCGATCGGCGCGCCGGGCCATGCCGCGCTACTCGAGCAGGCGGGTGCCGTCGTTGATCGCTACCCAGCTGTACCAGAAGGTGTCGAAGCCGCCGACCTCGCCGGAGCTCTGGCCGTCGGGATCCTCGAGCAGCCGGCGGATCTCGGCCGGGTCGTCGATGCCCGAGAGCGCCGGCGGCTCGACGATCCAGGCCCGGCTCGAGGCGAACATCGGCGCACCGGGCGCGCGGAAGAGGAAGAGCTTGCGGCCGCGGTCGAGCGGGAAGAGCCGGCCGCCCTCGTACGCCGAGTGCGGCACCGCGTAGGCCTCGCCGTCGAGGAAGAAGCTGTAGATCGGCGTTTTGGGGGGCAGCCGGGCGTCGTCGATCTCGAGGTCGCGGAACGTGCCGTCGGAGGCGAAGTAGCGGTCGTAGGGGTTCTCGTCGACGTGCTCCGTGCCGTCCACCGAGAGCACCAGCGTGTCGGGATGGCGCGCCGCCCACTCGCGCCAGGTCGCCTTGCGGCTGACCGGCAGCTCGACCAGCTCCGAGCCCTCGAGCTCGCCGCCGATCGCGCTGGAGGTCATGATCGACCACCAGCTGTCGGTCTCGCGGTCGCGCATCACCAGCGAGGCCTTCCAGAGCGCGCCGGAGGCCTCGAACTGGAGCACCCGGTCGCCATAGCTGCGGTCGTAGACTACGCCCGTGTTGGCCAGCGGTCACCAGACCGCGGCGAAGGAGCGCCCGCCGATCGCGTCGTTGACCACCTCGTGCGAGTTGAGCAGGTTGAGGCTGTAGGCCCTGGCCTGGCCGTCGATGACCACGCCCAGCACCCACGCGTCGTCGGCGATGTCGGCTTCCGCGGCGGGCACGAACTCGGGCTCGAAGATCGCCGCGATCTGGCCGCGCGGCAGCAGCTGCTCGACGCCCGGTGGCGGCGTGTCGGCGGCCATGAGGAGGCCCGCGCCGCCGATCGCCGCGATCGCGCTCGCTACCGGGACCCATCTCGGACGTCTCGTCATCTCGAACTCCACGAATGTACTACGGCGACCGGGTCTCCCGGCAAGCCGATCCGCTACGCGCGCTCCCGCAGCCGCCGGTCGTGGTACGAAAAGGGCTCGGGCACCCCGTCCGGGGCTGGCTCGCGCCCCATCTGAACGGGGAGCACGAGAGAGCCTTGCCAGGCGACAAGGCCTGGCAAGTCTCCTCTTGGGGTGACGGAGTGGGGGCGCTGCGCTTTAGGCCCCGTCTGGGGTGTGCTGGTCCCTTCCGTACCTGCCCAGCGGGTGAGGAAAGAGCACGCCCGGGAGCGTCCAGGCCTATGTGCAAGACGCACGAGCGACCCTGGGAGGGTAATCAGATGGCGACGATCGTCCGACGACTCGGAGGCGGCTGGGCTGGGAGAGTCCTGTTGCCGAGCCTCGCAATCCTGTTGGCCGCCGCACCCGTGGGGGCTGCGCACTCCCTGGGCACCGCGCAGGCCATCACGCCGGTTCCGGTCGGCCCGGGCGGCGGCGTGGTCACCTTCCCCGACCCGGGGGCCAAGTTCCTCATCCTCCGCCTGACGGCCAACCCGGGCTCGACCGGCGATCGGATCCGGGTGACGCTGCCCTACGGCGACGACGTCCTCGACCTGGTGGCGGGGCAGCAGGTCTGGACGCGCCCCGCTCCCGGCGCCTCGGTCCAGCTCCAGTACCTGGACAACGGCGACGGCATCGGTG
>JBFGLX010000437.1:0-2480 GCA_041575955.1 Thermoanaerobaculia bacterium | reverse complement strand
GTCGGCGTGGATCGAGATGAAGATCACCTTGGCCGGATCGCCGGTGGCGGCGAAGCGGCGGAAGAGGCTGTTGGCCAGGTACCACCGCAGATGGATCGCGACCGTCGAATCCTCGATCGGATAGTCCGGGGTGGTCAGCACCCGGTGCCCGCGCGACGCCGGCAGCTCGTCGCGGTCGACCACCGAATAACGCGGCCCGTCCATGGTCAAGGTCACCACCTCGGCGGCGGTCAGGCGCTCGAGCAGCTCCTTGGTGCGCAGCATGATGTCGTAGACGTAGACGCTCTCCCAGATGCCCGGCCTCGAGGCGCCGACGTCGACGCCGCCGTGACCGCTGTCGAGGATCACCTTCACCCCCTGCAGGCTGACGGCGCGCACGTTATTGCTGAAGCGAGCGCTCTCGCGCATGGCCTGCTCGTACTCCTGACGCCGAGGGTCGCTGAACGGCAGGAACTCGGGCTGCAGCAGATCGAACGGGATCTTCACCCGATAGCCGACCGGTATGTCCGTGACGTCGGCGATCCGGCTGCGCTCGGCGATCGTGGCGGCCAGCGCGTTGACGTCGTCGGCGAACATCCGGCCGGTGAATCGGATGACGACGCTCGAGTAGAGCGCTTCGCCCTGGCGCAGCCGGTAGACGGCGTACTGGCCGAGGTCGTCCTCGCCGAACTCCAGGTCGTGGGGAATGCTCTCGGGGAGGATCGCTCGCAGCGCCGGGCGCAGCACGTTGACCGGCACCAGGATCGGCTGGCCGGGCACCAGGTTGGTGTCGCGCAGGCCGTTGGCGTCGCGCAGCGCCCGGTAGTTCTCGCCCTGGCCGGTGAACCAGCGCGCGACGCTCCACAGGCTCTCGGCGCTGCGGCCGCCACTGGCCGAAACCTCGTGGCGCCAGCCGACCGAGAGCACCCGATCCTCCGGAAACAGGGCCAGCAAGGCCTGCTGCTGCAGCTCGGCCCGCGCCTCGTCGAGAGGCACCCGGTACGGGATGTCCTTGAGCAGGCGCGTGCGTCCACGGTTGGCGGCCGAGATCACGGAGCGCTTGGCGGCGCTGCCGCACAGCCGCTCGGCGAACGCCAGCATGCCCTCGCCATCTCGCGGCAGGGCCTCGACGAACAGATCGCCGTCGTCGGCGAGCACCGCCCGGTAGCCGTCGGGCAGGTCGACGCGCCTGGGGGCGGCCGCGGCTGCCGCGGCGCCGGCCAGCAGCAGGAGCGCCAGGACAGCGCCGCCACGCTCGACCCGCAAGCGCCCCCGGCGGCTAGCCGCTATGATGTCCAGAGCCCCTGACACGGTGACTCGCTCCTCAGCACCCTAGGATCCGAGCGCGACCAGAGTCACGATTCTCTTTAGTCCGTCGACACTTAGACCCTACTAGCTGAAGTGGAATTTTAGTGTGAGCCGGTCGTCTCGCGCAACTCCCAGGCCAGTGGCCGAACGCCTGCGCCCCCTGCTCGAGGAGCCGCTGGTGGCGGCGCTCGGCCGTCTCCCCGCCCGTTTCGCGGACCGTTCCGCGGATCTCGAGGTGTCGCTGGTCGGCGGCGTCCTGCGCGACCGCCTTCTGGGCCGCGGCGCCCGCGACGTCGACGCGGTGGTCGCGGTCGACGGCGCGGCCGCCGTGCGCGAGCTGTCGCTGGCGCTGGGCGTCCGCGCGATCCGCATCGGTGGCGACCGCTTCGCCGCCTACCGCCTGGAAGTGGACGGGCAGCGTCTCGACCTCTGGGATCGCGCACCGATGTCGATCGAAGAGGACCTGCGGCGCCGGGACTTCACGGTCAACTCGATGGCCCTGCGGCTGCGCGACTTTCGCCTGATCGATCCCTTCGACGGCCTCGCCGACCTCGAGCGGCGCCGCCTGCGCGCCACCTCCGATCGCTCGCTGGCCGACGACCCGCTGCGCGTCCTGCGCCTGGCGCGGTTCACCGTCGAGCTCGCGGGCTTCGCGGTCGAGCCGCGAACGCTGGGGCTCGCCCGCGACTCGGCCGCCGCCCTGGAGCGGGTCGCGCCCGAAAGGATTCGCGAGGAGCTGCGCGTCCTCCTCGCCGCACCGGATGCCGCCACCGGGCTCGCGATGCTGGCCGAGCTGGGAGTCTACCCCGCTCTCTGGACCGGCGGGCCGGGCGCCGTCGCTGCCGATGCCGCCGTCCGGCGACGGCTCGAGACTCTCGAGCGGCGGACCGCGGATCTCGCAGCTGCGCTCGGGCCGGGCGCGGTCGACCGGTTCGTGGCCAGCCAGGCGGTGCTCTTCGCCGAGCTGCCGGCCCCCACCGATCGACTCCGCGACTTCCACCGCCGGCGCCTGATCTCCAATCGCGAGGCGCGCCAGGTCGAGGCGCTGCTCAGCCGCGCCGAGCTGCCGGCGGACGACCCGGGCCGGCGCTGGTTTCTCCACCGCGCGGGCGACCTCTGGCCGAGCCTCGCCGCCTACCTCGGTTCGAGCCTCTCGGACGACGCCTGGAGCGCCGCGGGCGCCGCCCTGGTCG
>JBFGLX010000436.1:0-2481 GCA_041575955.1 Thermoanaerobaculia bacterium | reverse complement strand
GTCGACCACGGCAAGACCACGCTGGTGGACGCGATGCTCTGGCAGAGCGGCATCTTCCGCGACAACGAGAGCGTCGCCGAGCGGGTGCTCGACTCGATCGACCTCGAGCGCGAGAAGGGCATCACCATCATGGCCAAGAACCTGGCCATCGACTATCGCGACACGCGCATCAACATCGTCGACACGCCCGGGCACGCCGACTTCGGCGGCGAGGTCGAACGGACGCTCAAGCTGGTCGACGGCGTGCTGCTGCTGGTGGACGCGAGCGAAGGGCCCCTGCCGCAGACCCGGTTCGTGCTGAGCAAGGTCCTCGAGGCGAAGCTGCTGCCGATCGTGGTGATCAACAAGATCGACCGCGCCGACGCGCGCGCCGCCGAAGTCCTCGACGAGGTCTACGACCTGTTCATCGACCTCGACGCCGACGAGTCGCTGCTCGACTTCCCGGTCTTCTACGCCAACGCCAAGAAGGGCACCTGCCGGACGACTCCGGACGGCGAGGATCACACCCTGCAGCCGCTCTTCGAATCGATCGTGCAAACGGTGCCGCCGCCCTCGTTCGATCCCGCGATGCCGCTCCAGGTCCTGGTCACCAGCCTCGACTACGACGACTACGTCGGCCGGCTGGCGGTCGGCCGGGTGGTGAGCGGCCGGCTCGAGCCCGCCCAGGCGGTGGCCGCCTGCAGGCCGGGGAGCGAGCCGAAGCCGTTCAAGCTCTCCAACCTCTACGGCTTCCGCGGCTTGAGCCGCATCGACATCGACGAGGCCGGTCCGGGAGACCTCGTCGCGGTCGCGGGCTTCGACGACTTCTCGATCGGCGAGACGCTCTGCGACCCGCTGGATCCGCGGCCGCTGCCGCCGCTCAAGGTCGGCGAGCCGACCCTGTCGATGCTGTTCTCGGTCAACACCTCGCCGGTGGCCGGCCGCGAGGGCGAGCACGTCACCTCGCGCAAGCTCAAGGCCCGGCTCGAGAAGGAGGCGCTGTCGAACGTCTCGCTCCGGGTCGAGGCGGCCGAGGGCGCCGACGGCTGCAAGGTCTCCGGCCGCGGCGAGCTGCAGCTCGCGATCCTGATCGAGACCATCCGCCGCGAGGGCTTCGAGCTCGCCGCAGGCCGGCCCGAGGTCGTCACCCGCACCATCGACGGCGTCCTGCACGAGCCGATGGAGCGTCTGATCATCGACTGTCCCGAGGACTTCGTCGGCGTCGTCACCCAGAAGGTGGGCGGCCGGAAGGGCCGCATGATGGACATGGTCAACCACGGCAGCGGTCGGGTGCGGATGGGGTTCCGGATTCCGTCGCGCGGCTTGATCGGTTTCCGCACCGAGTTCCTGACCGATACCCGCGGCACCGGCATCCTGAATCACCTGTTCGACGGCTGGGAGCCGTGGCAGGGCGACATCACCCAGCGGGTCACCGGCGCCCTGGTCTCGGATCGCGCCGGCCGCGCGACCGCCTACGCCATCGAGCACCTCCAGCCGCGCGGCACGCTCTTCATCGAGCCGGGCGCCGAGGTCTACGAGGGGATGATCGTCGGCGAGAACTCCCGCCCGGACGATCTCGACGTCAACATCACCAAGGAGAAGAAGCTCACCAACATGCGCGCCGCCTCGGCCGACGACACCGTGCGCCTGGTGCCGCCTCGGCTGATGAACCTCGAGCAGTCGCTCGAGTTCATCCGCGGCGACGAGCTGGTCGAGGTCACCCCGAAGGCGATCCGGCTGCGCAAGAAGACGCTCGCGGCGAACCGACGAAAATAAAGGTCGGCTTCGAGCGCCGCGACGGGCTGGCCGGCCGGTGCGCACTTTGATACGATTCCGTCTTCAATTCGGTTGAATCGACCAGGCATCGATACCTCCAGCAGCGAACGAGATGCCTGGCCTTCAACGAAGACTCCGGGGGCGTGCCACGGGGGAAGTAGTCAGGCGTTGACGTGTCTTCGTAGGACGAACGAAAGGAGACGAGGATGTCGGAACCCTTCCTGGCCGAGGTGAGAATCGTCGGGTTCAACTTCGCGCCACGAGGCTGGGCCTTCTGCGACGGCCAGATCCTGCCGATCAGCCAGAATCAATCGCTTTATTCACTGCTGGGCACGACGTACGGCGGCGACGGCCGGACGAGCTTCGCCCTTCCCGATCTGCGCGGCCGGGTGCCGATCCATGTCGGCTCGAGCAACGGCTCGATCCACCTGCTCGGCCAGAAGGGCGGCGAGGAGACCCACACGCTCAACGCCGCGGAGATGCCGCAGCACACCCACCAGGCCAAGATCAGCGGCGACCTCGGAACGAGCTCGAACCCGCAGAACAACCTCTGGGCCCAGGTCACCAACACGGTCGGCTTCCTGTACGGCGATCCCGGGCAGGTCGCGCCCACCGATGCGATGAACAATCCGGTCCTGAACGTCGGCGGCGGGCAGGCGCACAACAACATGCAGCCGACGCTGGTGCTCAACTTCTGCATCGCGCTTCAAGGCCTGTTCCCGTCGC